>DATABT010000793.1:0-5421 GCA_036259455.1 Longimicrobium sp.
TCCGCCTGCGGCACTCGAAGCGCATCAACCCGGACGACTTCGAGCGGGTCTGGTCGCCGGTGCAGAAGCCCGTGCTTTCTGTGGTGCCTCTGACCTGATGTCAACGAAACGTATTGCTTCCAGATTTCTCAGTCGGCGCCACAGAAATCCTGCACTGGCAGTGATCGCGCGGGCGCCTCCTTCGAAATGACAGCGGCGCGCGCAGCGTGCAACCAAATCGACGATGAAACTCAAATTCATACAAGGCAAACGGTTGCTCGATGGACACGGCTGGTCTGGCCCGGCGGAGGATGTGCTGGAGCAACAGGATGTGGCCCGGTGCTTGCCCCTCCCGCGTCCGTTCGCCGATGTGCCAGATCTACCCACGCCACGAGCCTGATTTGCCGACCGCCGCGCCCGGAACCGACGCGAACGCGAACCTGCTTCCGTTCCTGAAAGAGCACTTCTCGCTGGACGAGTTCCGGGCGGGACAGGAGGAGACCATCCGCGCCGCGCTGGCGGGGCGAGACACGCTGGTCGTGCTGCCGACGGGGGCGGGAAAGTCGCTCATCTACCAGTTGCCCGCGCTGCTGCTGCCGGGGCTCACCGTCGTCGTCTCGCCGCTCATCGCGCTGATGAAGGACCAGACGGACAAGCTGGACGAGCTGGGCGTGGACGCGTGGACCATCAACTCCGCCCAGTCGGCGCGGGAGCAGCGCGAGGCGGAAGAGGCGGTGGAGGGCGGCGGAGGCAAGATCCTGTACGTAACGCCGGAGCGGTTTCGCGATCGCGAGTTCTTCGAGGTGCTGCTCGACCGCGAGGTGTCGCTGTTCGTGATCGACGAGGCGCACTGCGTGAGCCAGTGGGGCCACGACTTTCGCCCCGACTACATGATGCTGGGCGGCATCGCCGAGCGGCTGGGGCGGCCGCCGGTGATGGCGCTCACCGCCACGGCATCGCCACAGGTGCGCGACGACATCATCCACCAGCTGCGGATGCGCGACCCGTTCACCTGGGTGGGCGAGCTCATCCGCGTCAACCTGTTCCTCGAAGTTCAGCCCACCGTCAACGAGTCGCAGAAGGACGCGGCGCTGGAGCAGATCCTCCGCCGCTCCGAAGGCACCGGCATCGTCTACGTGGCGACGGTCAAGGAGGCGGAGCGCATCTACGAGGAGTTCGGCAAGAAGCACGCGCTGGCGCTGTACCACGGCAAGCTGGGATCGAAGGAGCGGCACGAGGCGCAGGACCGCTTCATGGCGGGCGAGGTGAAGGCGGTGGTGGCGACCAACGCGTTCGGGCTGGGAATCGACAAGCCGGACATCCGCTTCATCGCGCACTACCACTTTCCGGGCTCGATGGAGTCGTACTACCAGGAGGCCGGGCGTGCCGGGCGGGACGGCGAGCCGTCGCGGTGCGTGGTGCTGTACCGCGAGGAGGACCGCGGGGTCCAGGGCTACTTTCTGGGCGGCAAGTACCCGGACCTGGACGAGGCCATCGCCACGGCGCGCATCGTCAACCGCATGCCGCTGGAGGAAAAGCGGCCGCTGGACGAGATCGCGGAGATGGCGGAGGTGCCGCGGCGCAAGGCGCGCATCGTCCTCACGCTGCTCAAGCGGCACGGGATGGTGCGCGAGCACCGCGGCGGACTCTGGGAGCGCCTGGCGCCGGACGTGGCCGCGGCGGACCTGAGCCGCGAGCTGCAGGATTACGAGACGCGCCGCGCCCAGGACCGGGTGAAGCTGGAGGAGATGGTCCGCTACTGCCGCACCGCGAAGTGCCGCACGCGGATGATCCTGGAGTACTTCGGCGAGGAGCGCCCGGAGGACTGGACCTGCGGCCACTGCGACAACTGCGTGGCGCCGCGCATGGAGGGGATGACGCCCGCCGCCGATGCCCCCGCCATCGCGATGACGGACGCCGCCGCCTCGGCCCGATCGGCGGCCGCGGCTGACAGCGAGGCGCTGGCCGTGGGCGACGAGGTGACGCACGGCACCTTCGGCGAGGGGCTGGTGCTGGCGGTCGCGGGCGACAAGGCCGAGGTGGACTTCGAGGGCCACGGCACGCGGATGATACGGCTGGACTTCCTGAGCCGCGTCGGCTGAGTTCCAGGTCCAGACCCGGCAGCTTTTACGGCCGCCGCTCCGCGGGGGCCCCCTCCCCGGCCCTCCCCCGCAAACCCCGCGGGGGAGGGAGGATCGGCTTCATCCTCGCAACAACTCCCGCTCCAGGGCAGGCACTCTCCCATCCAGTCCGCGCAGGCGGACTTCGCGATCTTCCAGCGGCGAATTCATTCGCTCCGGCAGGCGAGCCGGTCACCGCGCCTCCCCGCCGGCGCGGGAGAAGAGGGCGTTCGCCTCCGGAAAGGTGAGGCCGCCCTGCATCGCCGAAAACGTCCCCTGCTCCAGTACTTCCGCCGCGGCGCGCCGGATCTGCGCCATCACCGCCAGCGTCAACGCCGGGCCGATGCTCACGCGCGCCACGCCGAGCGCCTGCAGCTCCGGGATGGTGGGTCCGGCGCCGCGGCCGGCCATCACGTTGAGCGGCGCACCGACGGATGCCGCCAGCGCGCGGATGGTTTCCGCGTCCGCCACGCCGGGGACGAACACGCCGTCCGCGCCGGCGGCGGTGTAGGCCCGCGCGCGCCGCACCGTCTCGTCGAACCGTCCCTCCGGCGCCCCCGCCTGCGCCAGGTACGTGTCGACGCGGCCGTTGATGAACAGATTCACCCCTTCACGCGACGCGGCCTCGCGCGCGGCGGCGATGCGCCCGACCTGCTCATCCACCTCCATCAGCACGGCGCCATCGCGGCCGGGCGCATCCTCCAGGTTGATGCCCACGGCGCCCGCGCCGATCACGCGACGCACCGACTCCGCCACGTCGGTGGGGGTGCCGTCGCCGTATCCACGCTCCACGTCGGCGGTCACGGGGACGCTCACCACGCGGGTGATGCGCTCGATGGCGTTGATCATCTGGTCGCGCGTGAGGCCTTCGCCGTCGGTGCGGCCGAGCGCCCACGCGACGCCCGCGCTGGTGGTGGCGATGGCGCGCGCGCCCGCCTCCTCGATCAGGCGCGCGCTCATGGCGTCCCAGGCGTTCGGCAGCACGAGGACGCGGCCCGCGTCCTCGTGCATGCGGCGAAACGCGTCCGCGCGGTCGGGCTGGTTCATCGGTACGGAATCCGTCATGGAGGAAGCGATGCGGACGCGGCATCCCGTGCCGCGTCCGCGATCAAGATATCCGGCGCGATCCGCTCAGGCAGCGATCGCCGCGGCGCGCGATTCCAGGTCCAGAAGCAGGCGCTTGGCCTCCATCCCTCCCGCGTATCCCGTCAGGCTGCCGTTCGCGCCGATCACGCGGTGGCAGGGGATGACGATGGGGATGGGATTGGTCGCGTTCGCGCGGCCGACGGCACGGGCGGCGCCGGCGCGGCCGATGCGCGCGCCCAGGCTGCCGTAATCCGTCACGGCGCCGTATCCCACCCGGACCAGCTCATCCCACACGCGGCGCTGAAAGTCGCTCCCCGCGGGTGCCAGCGGCAGGTCGAAGTCCGTCCGCTCGCCGGCGAAGTATTCGCGCAGCTGCGTGGCGGCGGCGGCGCAACGATCGGCATCCCGCGAAACGTCCGCGGGCGGCGACTGGTGCGCGAAAAGGACGTGGGTCAGCGCGCCATCTCCATTCACGACGACGGTGAGCGGGCCGATGGGCGAGTCGAGCGTGTGGGCGTATGCGTTCATTGCGGGTCTCCCAGGCTGCTCCAGAGGTGAACCGTTCCCAGGCTGCGGAACGGGGCGAACGGCTCCATCAGTTCCAGCGTCTCCGCGGGGCCGGGCCGGTGGTCGAGGCCATGGAAGCGTTGCAGCGCGGCGGTGAGCCCGGCGTCGCCGACGGGGACGCAATCCGCGAATCCGCGGCCGCGCATCAGAAAATACTGCACGGACCAGGGGCCCAGGCCGCGCACGTCCAGCATCCGCCGCTCGATGGACGTGGCCATCTCGCGCTCGCCGTCGATGCGCAGCTCGCCGGCCGCGATCATCCGCGCGGTGTCGATCAGGTACTCGGCCTTGCGGCGCGAGAAGCGGCGGCGGGTGAGGTCGTCGTAATCCAGCGCGGCGACGGCCTCGGGGGTGGGATGCGCCCGCAATCCGCCATCCACCGGCTCCCCCGCCACCTCCGCGACGGCGGTGCGCAGGGCGTAGGCGAACGGCAGGTTCACCTGCTGGCCGACGATGGTCCACACCAGGCACTCCCACGGCGTGGCGGTAAGCGGAATGCGCATCCCGCGGCGCGGCTCGATCAGCCGCGCAAACTCGGGAGACCGGCCCGCCTGGCGCTCGAAGGTGGATGGATCGCCGGGCAGGTTCAGCATCCGCACGGCGGCGGCGTGCGCCTCGCGCATCTGCCCGGCGGAGAGCGGCCCGGCCGCATTCACCTCGCAGATTGCAGCCGGTCCCTCGAAACGAATCCGCAGGGTTGCGGGTGCGCCGGCAACATGAAGCGCCTTTGCCACTTCACTGCCGCCCACACGCTCGATGACGCTCGCGGGGTCGCGGCCCTGGTAGCCCAGCACGGCGTCCGCGCGAAATCCATCCGGCAGCGCGATGGTGAAGGACGGCGATGCGCCCAGCGCGCGGTACTCGCCGGGGGTGAGGCCGGTCAGCCGGCGGAAGTTGAGGTGGAAGGCGGACAGGCTCTCGAACCCCGCCGCGTACGCCGCCTCCGTCACCGGCGCGCCCCCGGCGAGCGCGGCGCAGGCGGCAGCTACCCGCTCGCGCGCGAGGAACGCGGCGGGTGTCGCGTGAAAGTGGCGGCGGAACAGCGCGTTCAGCTTGGTGGTGCCGATGCCGGACGCGGTGACCAGCGCCGCCGCGTCGGCAAAGGCGGAGGGGTCGCGGCGCACGTCGGCGGCCAGCGTCTCCAGCAGGTGAAGGTCGGGATCGTACTGCTGGTAGAAGTGGTCCGGACGGCAGCGGCGGCAGGGACGCAGGCCGGCGGAGCGCGCCTCGTCCTCCGTGCCGAAGAAGCGCACGTTCTCCGGCAGCGGCTTGCGGGCCGTGCACGAGGGAAGGCAGTAGATGCCCGTCGTGAGCACGCCGGTGATGAACCGGCCGTTGCTGGTAGTGTCGCGAGCGTAGAACCGCTCCAGCATCCATTCGCGAGTCATCATGATCATGGCCCCATTCTACGCCCCCGCCATCCCCCTGTCGTCCTGATCTCTTCGCGGGAATTTCGCCGGCGGGTCATGTGATTCTGGATGAGCGAATGGTCGATTATCACCCGTTTACTCAGTACACCTCGCGCGCCGCGGGGGCCCCTCCCGCGGCCCTCGGGTCGGGGGGAAGGGCCCCGGACCTCTACGATCTCCCCTCGGTCCTGAGGCGCATCGAAGCGGCGCTGGACCCACCCTGACAAACCTCCCCCTCTCCGCGAGGAACGAGCGGGGAG
>DATABT010000794.1:0-6402 GCA_036259455.1 Longimicrobium sp.
GGCGTCCGGCCGGTGCCGGACGCCCCCGCTCTCGTCTGCGCCCCTGTGGGATGAAAGTCGCTCGCGCCGCGAACTGTGGTTCCGAAGGAGGCGCCCACGTGGTCTGGACGTGTGCTGGATGCGTGAGCGCCGACCGAGGAATCGGCCTGCTCGCCCGGGCAGGTGCCGAGCCCGCCCGGCGGAGCTCGCCCTGATCCCTTCGACGCAGGCAGGCGCCGCTCCTGCCCTTCCGTGTACGAAGAACCCTGGCGCCGACCGAAGGAATCTCGCAGGCAGGACCGGGGGGCGGTCCGCGCCCTCGGTCCTGCCTCACCACCTCCGGAAGAGGATCCTTCGGCGCGCCGCAAACGCTTGTGTTCCTACGGGTTCCACGCGGGCGTTCCCTGAACGGGAAACGAACTCCTGGGCGAGCCCGGAACGAGAAAACGGGTCACCAGCACGGGTGAGTAGATTTCTCGGACGGCGGCTCGGGTTCCTGCACCAGCACCGATCACGCGGGCGCCTCCTTCGAAATGACAGCCGCGGGCGTGGGCGCTTTCATGGGACAGGGTGCGCGCAACGAGCGCGGTTCAGTTGTCGGTGCTGAAGATGCCGATGCCGTAGCGGCAGGGGCCGTTGGAGCAGGTCGCCATGTCCACGCGCAGCGAGAACGTGCTCCCCTCCTCCACCTCGATGGCCAGCACCGGCGTGTCGTCCATCTCGAAGTCGCTGTCCACCTCTTCGCCGTTTTCGCTCAGCAGCAGGTCCAGGTCGCTGCAGTCGCTGTCGCACATGCCCACGATCAGGTAGGTGCCGGCCCGGAGTTCCAGCTCCACCTCTTCGCTGTCACCCTCGTTCAGCGCGCCCGCGTGCGGCGCACTCGTCAGCGACATGCCCTCGGCGTCCAGCGCCTCCACCACCGCGTCCAGCTGGATGGCGACCTCTTCCAGCCACTGGTCCTGCGCCCGGGCGGGGGACGCGCACAGCAGCGCCGCGCCCGCGACGAGCGCCATCATCGAAAGCTTCATGGGTATTCCGGAATTTCTGGGGTAGAGGCCCGCCGTGGAGCGGAGTGGCGGCGGGCGGATCCGCTTGCTACACAAAGCGTAGCAGGAAAGCGGGGGAAAAGATGATTCCCCCGGGACGCGGTGTCAACCATGAAAGACAAAAGCGGCCGGCCGCCGGGGCCGGGCGCTTTTGTCGTGCATCGACCGCGTTCCGTCAGCGGTTGCGGAACACGCGGACGCCGTAGTGGCACTGGGCCGACGAACAGGTGGCCATCTGCACCGAGAGCACGAAGCTTCCGCCCTGCCCCTGGATGATCAGCATGGGCACGTCGTCCAGCTCGCGGTCGGCCTCCACCTCTTCGCCGCTGCGGTCGGTGAGCACCAGGTCCAGGTCCGAGCAGCCGCCGTCGCACACGCCCACCACGAAGTACTGGCTCCCCGACTCCAGATCCAGCTCGAACTCCTCGTCTCCGCCCTGGGCCAGCCGGCCCATCACGGGTTCGTCGGCGGGGGCAAAGCCCTGGCCGCGCATGAGCACCACGGCCGAGTCCAGCTGCGTGGTGACGATGTTCTGCTGGGCCTGCGCCGGATCGGCAAAAAGCGCGGCGGCCGCGAGGGCGAGCGCAATGAGCGGCAGTTTCATGGGGCGGCTCCGGGTGACGCGTGTCGGGGAGATGGGTCCGGGCGGGGGCCCGGTACGAGCCGTGGCCAGCGGGGATGGCGGCGACGGAAGACGTTGCTGCACATTACAGTAGCGGCAGAACGGGCAGGGAGCAAGAACCGGCGGCCAGCCCCGCGCCGCTCCCCCGTCTCCGTTGCCGGGCGTCTTCTACCGGTGCCGGTCAGCGGGTGTTCCGTGTCGCTTCGCTACGCCGGACGCAGGGTGGCGTCGCGGTTGAGCCCATTGGGCTTCACGGTCCGGCTCTCCTGACGAGCGGATTCCGGGTATGCAGCGGGCGGCGATGGTGGCTGTGGGGCCGCTCCCCCGACCCCCGGCCCTCCCTCCTTCTCCCACAAACTGCGTGGAAGAGGGGGAGACCGTCCCGCTCCAGTTCCGATCGCGCTCCGGCCATGTGCGGTGCGCGTCCGCTGGCGGACGAGAGCCCAGACTCCGCCGAAGCGTCTCGATCTCTCCGGCACCACCACCCCTCCCCGGGGTTGGGGAAGGGGTCGCCAGCCATCGCGAGGAACGAGCGAAAAGCCTGTCGGGGGAGAGGGCCCGTCCGATGCGGGTCGATCCCGGTCGATCCGCAGCCGCCCCCTTCCGCGAGGCTGTGACGTGCGTTTACGGGCGCGGGATGTATATTGCCGCTGATCCCCTGGTTCGATCCGCCGTTTCGCCGAGCGAAAACACACCTTGAGCGCGTCCGCACCATCCATCGACCCCGGCCTCGCGCACGACCTGCTGGCCCGCGCCCGGAAAGCCCGCGCCAACGCGTACGCGCCGTACAGCCGCTTTACGGTGGGCGCGGCGCTGCTGGCGGCGGACGGGCGCGTGTTCACCGGCTGCAACGTGGAGAACGCCAGCTACGGCCTCACCAACTGCGCCGAGCGCGTGGCCATCGGCACGGCGGTTTCGGAGGGCGCGCGCGAGTTCGTGGCCATCGCCGTCGCGGGGCCGCAGGATGCGACGCCCTGCGCGCCGTGCGGGGCCTGTCGCCAGGTGCTGTACGAGTTCGGGCCGGAGCTGCCGCTCATCATGCCCTCGTCCAGCGCGGACGGGTTCCAGGTCGTGCCGATGGATGCGCTGCTCCCCGGCGCCTTCGGGCCGGCGCGGCTGGCGGCTTCGCGGGAGGGCGAGTGACGTCGGCGGTCCAGGTCATCGAACGGAAGAAGCGCGGCGAGGAGCTGAGCCCGAAGGAGCTGCGCTGGTTCCTGCACGGCTTTGTTCACGGCGAGGTGAAGGACTACCAGATGGCCGCGTGGCTGATGGCCGTCTGCCTGCGCGGAATGTCGGACGCCGAGACGCTGGCCCTCACCGAGGGGATGGTGGAGAGCGGCGCCACGCTGGACTGGCCGGGCCTGGAGCGCCCCACGGTGGACAAGCACAGCACCGGCGGCGTGGGCGACAAGACGTCCATCGTCCTCGTTCCGCTGATGGCGGCCGCGGGCGCGGCCTTCGTCAAGATGTCCGGGCGTGGGCTGGGGCACACCGGCGGCACGCTGGACAAGCTGGAATCCATCCCCGGCTTCGTCTGCGAGCTGCCGCTGGAGCAGATGCGGGCGCAGGTGCGGCGCATCGGCTGCGCGCTGGTGGGGCAGAGCCCGGAGCTGGTCCCCGCGGACAAGGCGACCTATGCCCTCCGCGACGTGACGGGGACGGTGGATTCAATCCCCCTCATCGCCGCCAGCATCATGAGCAAGAAGCTGGCGGCCGGCGCGCGCAGCATCGTGCTGGACGTGAAGTGGGGCTCCGGCGCCTTCATGCAGACGCTGGAAGAGGCGCGCGAGCTGGCGTCGGTGCTCGTGCGCATCGGCACGGGCGCGGGGCGGGGGACGTGCGCGGTGCTCAGCGGAATGCGCCAGCCGCTGGGCCGTACCGTAGGCAACGCGCTGGAGGTGCGCGAGGCAATCGAGACCCTCACCGGCGGCGGCCCCGACGACCTG
Organism: Longimicrobium sp.; assembly: GCA_036259455.1. GTDB lineage: Bacteria > Gemmatimonadota > Gemmatimonadetes > Longimicrobiales > Longimicrobiaceae > Longimicrobium. The sequence continues at coordinate 3,594 of DATABT010000794.1, forward strand.
TGGGCGCTCACGCTGGAGCTCGGCTCGCACCTGCTGGAGATGTCCGGCCTCGCACCCAACGCCGCGGAGGGACGCGCGCGCCTCATCCAGCTGCGAGACGGCGGCGAGGGCGCGCGGATGCTGGAGCGGCTGATCCAGGCGCAGCACGGCGATCCGCGGGTGGTGCGCGACCCTGGCCTGCTTCCCGCCGCGCCCGTCGTCCGGCCGTTCACGGTGGATGCGGACGGTCCGCGGTGGGTGGAGGCGGCGGACGCGCGCGGCATCGGCGACGTGGCGCTGGCGCTGGGCGCGGGGCGCACGACCAAGGCGGACGCGGTGGATCCCGCCGTGGGCATCGTGCTGCGCGCGCGCATCGGCGATCGCGTGGACCCCGGGCAGCCGCTGGCGGACGTGCACGCGCGCAGCCAGGAAGCCGCCGAGCGCGCATTCGCCGGCCTGCGCGCCGCCTTCCGCCTCTCCACTCAGTCAGTTCCAGCGGCGGACGAGCCGTACGAAACGGTGGGCTAGGCACCCAGTGTGCTGCCGCGGGGCTGCGTGAAGGCACACCCCCTCCGGTCTCGCAGAACTTCGATCGCGCGGCGGGTGGGTGTGGTGCGGGCCGCTGGCCGCCCCCTCCCCGGCCTCCCCCACAAACTGCGTGGGGGGAGGGAGGTTGCAGGGCAACCCGCCGAAGCGCCGCGGGCTCCCACCACCCCTCCCCCGGGGTTGGGGAGGGGTCGCCGCGAGCCGCGAGGAACGAGCGGCGAGAACGGCGGGGAGAGGGCCCCCGCGAACGCAGCGTGATGCCCGTCGCAGAGCCACCGCCGTCCGAGAAACGGACGGGACCCCGCGACTGATCCACCGGCTCTGAATCCCCGCGCCCGCATCGGGCGTATGCACCCGCGCGCGGCCTTCGCCGGCCGCCCGTAGTCCCCCCAAACCAACCATTCCGATGAACGCGACCAAACGCCGGCTGCTGGCCGGCACCCTGGCGCTCGCGGCGTTCGCGCCGCCGGCGCAGGCGCAGACCACCCGCGCCGATTCCCTCGCCCGCCAGGTGACCGCCCTGGCCGACGAGGTGATGCAGACCGCCCTGGCCCGCTCGCCGGAGCTGGCCACGTACCTGGGCCTTCCGGGCATGCGCCACGAGGGCCTCAGCGACAACTCGCTGGCCACCCTGGCCCGCTACCAGGCCGAGGACGATGCCTTCGCGGCGCGCGTGCTGGCCATCGACCCGGAGCCGCTGGTGGGCCGGCCGGAGTACGTGACGCTCGGCTTTCTGCGCGAGGCGGCGCAGAACACCGCGCAGGGGCGCGTGTGCCGCAACGAGCTGTGGGCGGGGGTGAACCAGATGTTCGGCTGGCAGGTGAGCCTGCCGCGCCTGGCCGCCGTGCAGCCCGTGGGCACCGACGACCTGCGCGCGCAGGCGCTCACCCGGTGGCGCGGGCTGCCGCGGGTGATCGACACCGAGATCGCCAACCTGCGCGAGGGGATGCGCCTGGGCTACACGGCGCCGCGCGTGAACGTGCAGCGGGTGATCCAGCAGATGGAGGAGCTGGTGGCCATGCCGCCGGCGCAGTCGCCCTTTGCCGCGCCCATGCAGCGCGACAGCACGCCGGCGTTCCGGCAGGAGTTCGAGCAGGTGATGGCGAACGATCTGTACCCCGCCATCCGCCGCTACCGCGACTTCCTGGTGAACGAGTACCTCCCCGCCTCGCGCGAGTCGACGGGGATCGTGGGGAACCCGGGGGGCGAGGAGTGCTACCGCGCGGCCGTGCGCGGCTTCACCACGCTGGACGTGCCCGCGCGGGAGATCCACGAGATCGGTCTGCGCGAGATGGACAAGATCCAGAACGAGATGCGCACCATCGCGCAGCGCAGCTTCAACACCACCGACGTCCCCGGCCTGCTGGAGCGCTTTCGCACGGAGCCGCAGTACCTGTTCCGCACCCGCGAGGAGATCGTGGCGTACGCGCAGGCGGCCATCGACCGCGGCAAGGCGGCCATGCCCCGCTGGTTCGGCCGGCTGCCGCAGAGCGACGTGGTGATCGAGCCCTATCAGGAGTTCGAGGAGAAGTCGGCCCCCGGGGCCAGCTACGAGACGCCCTCGGAGGACGGCACGCGCCCGGGCAAGTACCGCATCAACACCTACAAGCCCGAGGAGCAGACGAAGGTGGGGATCGAGTCCACCGCCTTCCACGAGTCCATCCCGGGGCACCACCTGCAGCTGGCCATCGCGCAGGAGCGCAGGGACGCGCACATCGTCACGCGCTTCATGGGCAACAGCGGCTACAGCGAGGGGTGGGGCCTGTACTCCGAGCGCCTGGCGGACGAGATGGGGCTCTTTTCCGGTGACCTGGACCGCATGGGACTGCTGAGCAACGAGGCCCTGCGCGCCGCGCGCATGGTGGTGGATCCGGGCCTTCACGTGCTCGGCTGGAGCCGCGAACAGGCCATCGAGTACATGCTGGCGCACACGGCCGAGAACCGGCAGGCGGTGGAGAACGAGGTGGACCGCTACATCGGCTGGCCGGGGCAGGCCACGGCGTACATGCTGGGCAACCTGGAGATCCGCCGCCTGCGGGAGATGGCGCAGCGCGAGCTGGGCGACCGCTTCGACATCCGCGCCTTCCACGACCGCGTGCTGGAGAACGGCTCGGTGCCGCTTCCGTTCCTGCGCGAGGTGGTGGAGCGCTGGATCGCGGCGGAGAAGGCGGGAGGATAGGGAATAGGGAATAGGGAATAGGGAATAGGGAATAGGGAATAGGGAATAGGGAATAGCGGGCGAGTCAGGCGATGGTCTGGAGCGTTCAGGCGGAGCGAGTGAAGA
>DATABT010000795.1:0-3701 GCA_036259455.1 Longimicrobium sp.
GCACCTGGGGGCTGGACCAGTGCCGCAAGGCCAGCCCCGCGATGGCCGAGACGAGAGATCCTTCGGTCGCGCGCAAACGGTCGACTGGCTTGCAATCCCAAGCGTGCGCTCCCTCAGGAAATCACACTTTGGTTATCCGAATAGACGAGATTCTTAAACACACTCTGAGAGCCCTGCTCAGTGAAAACGATGGGGCATTGGCTCGAAGTGGGCATCGCAACCTGTTGCGGGGTCGTTCCGTCGCATCCCTATGCAGCACAGGTACGATGTGGCAGTGAGGCGGCCGATGGAGAGCGCCGCGTGGAGCTTCCTGATGGCGCGCATGCAACGGCTCACGGCGCGCAAGACTCGCCTCCGCCCCAAACCATGCGAGGCGCCGCATCCCCTACGGCCGATCGTCAGGCCGCGGGCGGTGCGGTAGAGTAGCCGGCGGCCCGTGGGGCTAGTGCGGCGGGGATGAGCTCGTTGCCTGCCGGCGTAGGCGACGCCGCCGCTCGCGCTCGGACTCCTCGAGAAAGACGAAGTTGATCGGAAGCGTCACCCACACGGCAACGGGGGTGCCCTCCAGCTCGGCCGGCGAGAAGCGGAACACCGACGCTACGTCCAGCGCGACGGAGTCGACCGCCGGAACGCCCGACGCCCGCCTGACGGAGGCGGAGCTCGCCGTACCGTCCACGTTGGCAATCATCTCCACGTGGACCGTGAACTCTCGGCCGAACAGCAGGGTATCGCGCTGCCGTAGCTCGCGCGTGGCGCGGCGCAACCGGGCCACGACGTGGCTCCGGTTGGTGGCTCTCGCCTGCCGGCCGATGAAATTCGACGGCGTCACCGAGGCGTGGAGTCCAGTGTTCACGATCACCGTCAGGTCAAACGGGTCCACTGGCGGGGCCACCCACAGCGCGGGCTGCAGTGCGTCACGCACCCGCGCGGCGAAAGTCGAATCGACGAGAAGTGGGAAGGTCGCCCGAACGGTGGCCGGCCGGCCGGTGCTGTCGAACTGAAGGTAGAAGGCGCGCGCCCCACGCGCGGTGTCCCGCGGTGGGGGCAGCCTGCTGAGCGCCGCAATCGCAGCAGAATATTGCAGCCGCTCGACCGGGAGCGAGTCGCGCGGCGCGGGCGCCATCTGGTCGTAACACGTCTGCGCGATGTATTACACCTGTGGCCGCCCGCGGGCGTACTCAAGCGCGCGACTCAGCGGCCCAGTCGTCCCATCGCCAGGGATGCGCACGATGTAGATTGAGCCCATGTAGCTGTGGCCTCCCTCCAGAACGCCGATGGAATCGATGATCGCTTGCTTCTCCGCCCGCGCAACGCCGGGGCTGAAACGCAGGGTGACTGCATCTGCGATGCAGACGGAACCCCGCGTCCGCGACGTGATCTCCCCATGACGTGGGGGGAGATACCACCACTCGTCGGGGATGGTGTCTGGGACGGGCCCCCGACACCCTGGCATTGCGTAATCAAGCGTGCAGAGCGCCTCACGTGTTGCGGCGAACTGCGGTGCGGGCGTGGGTTGTGCTGCCGCGTCCCCGGAGCGGACACATGCCGCGCCGAGCAAGCTGAGCAGGATTCGAATTCGCATTTTCCTACGAGACGCAGGCGAAACCATGTTATTCCCTGGACTCAGGGCCGATAATCACCCCCGTCGCCAACTCGGCGTGTCGCCGTATGTTGCCACATCAGGAGCTTGGCAAGGAGCGTCGTTCAGGCGGAAGCCGGGGAGCTGTCAGCGGCCGATGCGCCCGGGGAAAGTGGCTGGTCCTTCGTGAGCGGGAGAGGGGAAAGAGCCGCCGAACGACACAAGGGTCAGGGGTGCGGGGCCGGCGCGCAAGACTTCCCTGAGGTTGTGGGATAGGCTTTACCGCGAAAACGCGGCATTTTGGCGCGGGGAGTCCGGTAGACCCTTCCGAAACATCAAGGATTTACAAGGTTTTTCGGCACCCGCGCCAATTTCTTTTCTGACTCCGTGTGACGCACATTCTTGTGAATGTAAGCCGAGCCGGCGACCTGAGCCGAAGAACGCAAAAAGGCCGGGCCCAGCGATGATGCTGGACCCGGCCTTCCGATAAAGTGGAGCTGGCGGGAGTCGAACCCGCGTCCGCCTACAGATCCCTCGCGGCGTCTACGTGCGTATCCCCCTGTTCTGTTCTCCTCGTCCGCTCATCGGCCAGTGGGAAGCCCCTCGCGAACCAGCCGTGGAAATCTCGCCCGCGCCGTCACGGCGCCAAACGCAGGCCAGCCAGAATTTGCTGACGCCCGCCGGCCCGCCTCAGGCGGGGCTGACCGGCAGACGGGAGGTAAGGAAACCGCTAGGGTCTCTACTTACGCAGCCAGAGCGAAGTTGTCGTTCGCAGTTACAAGTTTCCCGGAGGTTTTACGAGGTATCCGAGGACCTCGGCACGCAGCCACGGCTTCACCGTACACGTCGAAACCTTGACAGCCCCAAACCCGTGTTTTCAACCGACGCTCCCAATTTAATGGCGACGCCCCGCCCTGTCAATCCTGTTGTCCTGCAACAACTTACCTGACCATTCAACGAACCGGACCGGCGCAGGGTGCCCGGGCGGGGCGCCCGGTCACGTGGCGTTGCAACGCACGTGCCCGGGCAAGGAGCACCCGGCGTGTCGAGATGCCACGGCGCGTGTCGTATCGACGCAAGTAGTTGTGGATAAACGGCTTGCGGCACGCGGCTTGCTTTCATCTGCTGCATGCACGGTCGCCGAAGGAGGGTGGCCGGCCTTTTTTCGTTTTTCTGGAGCAGAGCAGATGAAGAAATCGATGTTCGTGGCGGTTCTGGCGGCGGTGGCGGCTTCGGCGGCGGACGCCAGCGCGCAGATGGGGATCCCGCTGTCCATCGAGGGGCGCCTGGACTATGCCGTGCCCACCGGCGACTTCGACGATGTGGTGGACGAGGGAACGTCGCTCAGCGGCGGCGTGTCGCTGGGCATCCGTCCCGGCCTGGCGCTGTACGGCACCTACAGCAACACCCGCTTCGGCGTGGGGCTTACGAGCGACGACGAGCCGGATGCCGAGGACAGCGGCTTTTCCGTGGGCCTGACCGCCGCCATCCCTGGCGGCAACGCGCGCGTGGCGCCGTGGATCGGGGCGGGCGCCGTGTTCCACACGCTGGAGATCGGCGGCGTGGAAGAGGGGATCGACGAGGAGGTGGGCTTCGAGATCGGCGGCGGCGTGGCGCTGGGCATCGCCCCGAACGTGCGCCTCACGCCGGGCGTCGGCTACCGCCGCTACAGCACGGAGCTGGAGGGCCTGCTGGGCGGCCGGGAGCTGGACGTGTCGTACGTGACCGCCGGCGTGGGCCTGAACATCTCGTTCTGATCCCCACCGGTCCAGAGCGAAAAGGGAGGGAGGCCGCGGCTCGCGTCCTCCCTCCCTTTCGTTGTCATCCACCGCCCCCGGTCATCCTGAAGGAGGCGCCGCATCGACTTCAGCCGACATGACGAACGCCGATCGAAGGACCTCGCCTGCAGAACGCTGAAGCTGGATTTCTGCCGCGGAAGCTGCCTCACCGCGAGGGAAAGAAGGTCCATCGGTCGCGCCGCAACCTGTTTCGTGGGTTCGGGTTGCGCGCGGGCGCTCCCTGAATAGAAAGGAATTCGGGCGAGGGCCGTCGAACGGGCGTGGCACCTGCCCGGGCGAGTAGATTTCTCAGTCGGCGCCACAGGTCCGTGCACCGGCAGCGA
>DATABT010000796.1:0-1938 GCA_036259455.1 Longimicrobium sp.
CCACTGGGCGCGCGGGCGGACGCTCCCGGGCGCGGCGAACGGCTGCGGGCTCCTGATCACGCACCCCGCCGGGGGGTGGAAGACCGGCGCGGTCGCCAGGCGGCTGGCGGAGCTCACCGCGGATCCGGTGACCGACCGCAATCCGATCGTCGCATGGCTGGACGAGCTGGGCGCGTGGGGCAGGGGCGCGGCGGAAAAGACGGTGCCGGCGGCGGTCTTCACCCTGCGGCGCGAGCTTGTCGCGCTCTTTCTGAACCGCCTGTTCGCCACGGGCGGCTGGGCGACGGTCCGGGGCACCGGGCAGGCGCAGGCCGGCTACGCGGCGGCGAGCGAGCGGCTGGCGCGGCAGGTTCAGCACCTGCTGCTGCGCTTCGGCATCATCGCCAGCCTGCGCCAGCGGACGATGAAGCACGGGAGCCGCCGGCGCCCCGTGTGGCAGATCGAGGTGACGGACGCGTGCTCGCTGCGCACCTTCGTCCGCGAGATCGGCATCCTGGGCAAGGAGACCGACGTCGCGCGCGTGGAGCGGGCGATCGAGGAGCGGCGGACCCAGACCAGCCGCGACCTGATCCCGCGCCAGGTGTGGGATCGCATCGAGGCCGCCAGGGGCGACGAGCCGTGGACCGCGCTGGCGCGGCGGGCGGGCATCCGCGGATGGAGACACACGCACGTGGGACGGTGCGCGCTCTCGCGCGAACGGCTGTCCGTCCTCGCCCGCGCTCTGGGCGACGCGGAGCTGTCCGCCATGGCGGAGAGCGACGTCTGCTGGGACGAGGTGGTCAGCATCGAGCCGCTGGGGATGAAGCAGGTCTACGACCTGACGGTGCCCGGCACGCACAACTTCGTCTCCAACGACGTGTGCGTGCACAACACGGCGTTCACGCTGAACATCGCGCAGCACGCGGCCATCGCGGAGAGCAAGTGCGTCGCCTTCTTCTCGCTGGAAATGAGCAAGGACTCGCTCGTCCAGCGTCTGCTCACGTCCGAGGCGCGCGTGGACGCGGGCCGCGTGCGTACGGGCCGCCTGCGGGACGACGACTATCCGCGCCTTGCACAGGCGGCGGGCCTGCTCAACACGGCGCCGATCTACATCGACGACACGCCGGGCATCTCCGTGCTGGAGATGCGGGCCAAGGCGCGCCGCCTGAAGTCGGACCGCGACGACCTGTCGATGATCATCGTCGACTACCTGCAGCTGATGCAGGGCAACGGCAAGACGGAAAACCGCCAGCAGGAAGTGTCGGAGATCTCGCGCGGCCTGAAGGCACTCGCCAAGGAGCTGGAAGTCCCCGTGGTGGCGCTGAGCCAGCTGTCCCGCGCCGTTGAATCGCGCCCCGACAAGCGCCCGATGATGTCGGACCTGAGAGAATCCGGCGCCATCGAGCAGGACGCAGACGTCATCATGTTCCTTTATCGCCCGGAATACTACCACGGGCCGACGGACAAGGAGGGGAACAGCCTGGAAGGCAAGGCCGAGGTCATCATCGGCAAGCAGCGTAACGGCGCGACGGGAACCGTGAGCCTGCAGTTCATCAAGGAGTTCACGCGCTTCGAGAACTTCACCCGCCGCTCCGACGAGGGCGGCGGGTACGGCGGATGACGACGGGCGGCTGAGGCGCAATGGCAAAGACGCGTACTGCGTTCTTCTGCCGCGAATGCGGCAACGAGACGGCGCGGTGGCAGGGGCAGTGCCCCGCCTGCCGTGAGTGGAACACGCTGGTGGAAGAGCCCGCCGCGCCCAGGCGCGCGAAGGCCGCCGCCGGCGTGTCCGCGTCCGCCCGCGGCAACGGCGCCACGGCCGCCCCCGTGCGGCTGCGCGACGTGGAGGGCGCGGAGGCGCGGCGCTGGGCCACCGGGCTGGCGGAGTTCGACTTCGTGCTGGGCGGCGGCATCGTTCCCGGGTCGGTGGTGCTGGTGGGCGGCGAGCCGGGGATCGGC
>DATABT010000797.1:0-6776 GCA_036259455.1 Longimicrobium sp.
CGAGGGTGCGAGGGTGCGAGGGTGCGAGGGTGCGAGGGTGCGAGAGGGCGGCGGATGAGAGACGGCCGGTCCGGAGATCCCCCGGGAAGGCCGTTGTCTGGGGCGCAGATCAGGCGCTCAGTAGTGGATGACGCGGCGGCCGGGGTGCGGCGCGGCCGGGGCAGTGGAGGGGCTTGCGGAGGGAAGGAGAAGCGGATAAGGTACCCAGTGTAGCAAAAGCCTTTTCTTACGGATTGTACACCGGCCGGCGAGCCGATGCCTGACGGAGGCGCATGCCTGCGTCTGAGCTGCGCGTGCCCCTGGACGCAATCCGCGAGGAGGCCGAGCTGGCCCGCGATGCCGCTTCGCTCCGTGCCGTTGCGCGTGAGATCGGCATCACTCCCATGGGGCTGCGCTTCTTTCTCCTTAAGCAGGGAGAGCAGCAGGCGCGCACCGTCCGCAAGCTGAACGAGTGGTACGTACGGCGTATGGCCACGCGCCCGCCGGAAGGTGAGGACGAGGCGCGTGCAGCGCTCACGATTCTCGCCGGGTATTATCCGCGAGCACAGCGCGTGCGCGTTCTGACCCGCTTCCTGAATTCGCTGGAAGAGGAGTTCAGAACCAGCGGCATGAAGCCGCCCGCGTGGATCGAAACCCTCCGCGCGGAAATCCGGCGCGACGCGGAGTAACGGCCCGCCGGCAGTCCTCCCGACCACGCAACCGGAGCAGCGAACCGTGGCCCCCACGGTTTCGCTGCTTTTTTATTCCGGCTTCAATTCGGGCCGGCATTCATGGCACGGCGCGGGCCCTTGCATGAACGCGGGACAGGTAGTAGGCTGTCCAGTGTAACACAATCCAGTTTCTTACGAATTTTACACCGGCGGTGGCGTGGTGCGGAGAGGAGGCGGATGCCTTCCTCTGAGTTGCGCGTGTCCGTCGAGGCAATCCGGCGCGCGGTCCAGGTGGCCTGCGGGGCGGCTTCGCTGCGTTCCGTAGCGCGCGACGTCGGCATGACGCCCATGGGGCTGAGCGCGTTTCTTCAAGGCGCCAAGCCGCAAGAGCGGACCCTTCGCAAGCTCCTGGTCTGGTATGCCAGCCATTCGGAGACGGAGCGTGAGGACGGTGAAACCGAGGTGCGCGCGGGGCTCGCCCTGCTCGCGATGCAGTACCCCGCGCCGGACCGTCTGCGGATCGAATTGCGTATGCTGAATGAGATGGAGGAAGCGTTCCGTGAAATCGGAATGAAACCTCCCACGTGGCTGGCTTCGTTGCGAGCCGAGGCCGCGCGCCGGACGGTTTGACCCCCGGGCTGTCTGGGTGGGGCAGAAGTGGGAAGGCCGGCCTCTGGACGGGGGGCCGGCCTTTCTCATGATCGCCGCCGCCCGGGGTTGAATCCGGCCCGTGTTTCCGCTAAATTGCACGGCTGCAAGGGGCGTTAGCTCAGCTGGGAGAGCATCCGCTTTGCAAGCGGAAGGTCATCGGTTCGAACCCGATACGCTCCATCGAAGCATCGCGAACGCGCCCGGATCGCCATCGGTCCGGGCGCGTTCGTGCGTTCGCCGAGGGTGCGGGATACAGAATCGGACGCATCCGCTTCCGTTTCGCGCCATTGCCTTGACACCCACCGCCGCCGGGTCAAGGTTCCTCCCATCTCCTCTCCAGCAGGCGCGCTCTCCGAGCAACGAGCCACATCCGCCGCGCCCGTTGGTTCGCATCTTATCCACGACCTTCATCCCATGCCCGACGCCAGCACTCGCCGCCTCATCCCCCGCGCCCACGGAGCCGCGTAGTGGAGAACACGGGACGCATCCGCAGGCCGCTGAGCCCGGCGGCGCGCAAGATCGTCTTCGGGGAGCACGTGGAGCAGGCGATCCGCGAAGAGCTGCCGTTCTACGTGCAGATCGACCGGGCGCACCTGGTCATGCTGCTCGAGCAGCGGCTGCTCCCCGAGGATGCCGGGCGGCGGCTGCTGGAGGTGATGGACGAGCTGGTGGCGCAGGACTACGTGGCGCTGCGGGGGCGGCCGGCGCCGCGCGGGCTCTATCTGCTCTACGAGAACTACCTGATCGAGCGGCTGGGCGAGGAGATCGGCGGCGCGGTGCACCTGGGGCGCTCGCGCAACGACATCAACGCCACGGTGCTGCGCCTGCGCCTGCGCGTCCGCTACCACCGGCTGTCGCGCGAGATGCTGCGGCTGCTGGCGGTGCTGGTGAACCGCACGGAGCGGTACGCGCGGCTCACCATGCCCATCTACACGCACTACCAGGCGGCGCTCCCCGTCACCTTTGGCCACTACCTGTCGGGCGTGGCGGTGGCGCTCGCCCGCGACCTGCGCGGAATTGCCGAGGCGGCCGGGGAACTGGACCGCTGCCCGCTGGGCGCGGGCGCCGCCGGGGGGACGACGGTACCCATCGACCCGGCGCGGACGGCGCGGCTGCTCGGCTTTGGCGAGGGGGTGCTGCACTCGCTGGACGCGGTGGCCTCGCGCGACCTGGTGCTGCGGATGCTCTCCGCCGCCTCCACGCTGGGCGTTACGCTCAGCCGGCTGGCGACGGACCTGCAGCTGTGGAGCACGGCGGAGTTCGACTTCATCCGCTTTCCCGACCCGCTGGTGGGCTCCAGTTCGATGATGCCGCAGAAGCGCAACGCCTTTCTGCTTGAACACATCAAGGGGCGCGGCGGCGCGCCGCTGGGGGCGTTCACGGCCGCGGCGATGGCCATGCACGCCACGCCGTTCAGCAACTCGGTGGCGGTGGGAACGGAGGGGGTCAAGCCGCTGTGGCACGCGCTGGACGAGCTGACGGAGGCGGTGATCCTGGCGCAGCTGGTGGTCGCGGGCGCGGAGCCGCGGCCGGAGAGCATGGCGCGCCGCGCGGTAGAGGGCTTTACGCCCGCCACGGAGCTGGCGAACCGCCTCGTGCTCGGGACGGGGATGTCGTTCCGGAGCGCGCACCACCTGGTCGGGGCGCTGGTGACGGGCGCGGCGGAGCGAGGGGAGCCGCTGGCCCAGTCGGCGGAGCAGATGTTCCGCGAGCACGGGGTGGACGCCGACCCGGCGTGGCTGGACCCCGCGTCGGTCGCGGCGACCGCGGAGTACGGCGGCGGGCCGGCGGAGGTCTCGCTGCGACGCGTGCTCGTGGAGCTGCGGGCGAGGTGGAAGGAGGCGGCGCGCCGTCTCGACACGCAGGTGCGCGGCTGGCGCGAGGGCGACCGCACGCTGGAAGAAGCCGTCGCCGGCATCCTGCAGGGCGCGGGATCGTCCGCTCCTCCGCAATCGACCCAGCCGGCGGGGGCGGGCCGTAATCTGCCCGATTAGTTCGAGATCAACACGACGGGAAGGGGCGCGGAGTCATCTTCGCGCCTCTGCTTTTTTGCTGACGGATGAAAAAAGATTGGTCTCACGCAGAGTTAGCAGAGTGGGAACTACTTCGCGGCCGGATGCATTATCCCGATTGGGTCAGGTTTCGTGAACAAACGGGGATAGGGAATGATGGAGAGTCAGGCTGATCGCAGAGAACTGAGCAGGGACGAGGTCGTGGGGCAGCTGCGGGCGCTGGGGGTCAGGGAGGGCGGAGTGCTGCTCGTCCACACCTCGTTCCGCGCCGTGCGGCCGGTGGAGGGAGGGCCGCGGGGGCTGATCGGGGCGCTCCGGGCCGCGCTCGGGCCGGAAGGGACGCTGGTGATGCCGTCGTGGACGGGGGATGACGAGAATCCGTTCGACGCGGCGTCGACGCCGGCCTCGGAGGACCTGGGGGTGGTGGCGGATACCTTCTGGCGGATGCCCGGCGTCGAGCGGAGCAGCCATCCGTTCGCGTTCGCGGCGGCCGGGCCTCGGGCGGCGGAGATCACCTCCGGGCCGCTTCCGCTTCCGCCGCACATCCCCGAGAGCCCCGTCGGCCGGGTGCACGACCTGGACGGGCAGGTGCTCCTTCTCGGCGTGAACCACGACGCCGACACCACGCTGCACCTGGCGGAGCTGACGGCGGGCGTTCCGTATCGCCAGCCGAAGTTCATCACCGTGATGCGGGACGGCCGCGCGGTGCGGATCGACTACAGCGAGAACGACCACTGCGCCCAGCGCTTCACCCTCGCCGACGGATGGCTGCGCGAGCGCGGCCTGCAGTCCGAAGGGCGCGTGGGATACGCGGATGCGCGGCTCATCCGGGCGCGGGATGTCGTCACCATCGCGCTGGAGCACCTGGCCGATGATCCGTTCGTCTTCCTCCATCCTTCCGGCGCCGGATGCGAGGAGTGCGACCAGGCGCGGAGAAGCGTGTAAGGATTACGGGATTGGCCTCAGATGGAATCGACGGAGTCATACCAGATCCGGCAAGAAGAATTGGCGCACAGCCACGGGCCTACAGGGGAAATGCTTCTTCTCTGTTCCTCTGTTGCTCTGTGTGAAACAAACTCTTTTCGCAGCGAACGGGGATGTGGATGGATGCGGAGAACCCCCGCCGGCGCGGTGCCGGCGGGGGCGCTCTCATTTCAGTGGACGCAGCGGATGCCGGTCAGGCCTCCGCGCCGGCCACCGTCAGCTCGTCCGCGTTCTCCTCCGTGGCGGCCAGGATGTCGACGAAGGAGCTGACGGAGAACGCCGCACGCGTCTACTGCTCCGGGGTGCTCCCGGTGGGCACGGGCACTTCCACCACCTCGTTGGGCAGCATCTCCGGCTCCCGCGAGAACGACTGCGCGGTGGTGCTCGGCACGATGATGGTGGCCGTCGCCGAGCCTCCCTGGGGGATCGTGCCGGACGCCCGCGTTCCGCCACCCGCGAAGGTGATCCCGTTGGAAAGGATGACCTCGTAGGTGCCCACGTTGTCGGGCGCGATGATCGCCGTGACGCGCAGCGTGTGGCTTCCCGGGATCAGGTTGTTGAGCGCGATGCTGTTGGACTGGCCGATCGCCGTCTGGCCGATCAGGCGGCCGTCCAGGTACACCGTGAAGGCGTCGTCGGCCAGGTTGCCGTTGTCGCGCACGGTGATGCTTCCCGAGACGTTGCGCTCCTGCAGGCAGGGCGCCGGATCGATGCGGTTCTTGTTTCGCACGATCTCGCCGTTGGGCACGTACTCGAAGTGCAGGTGCGGGCCGGTGGAGCCGCCGGAGTCGTTCGATTTCGCGATCGGGTCGCCGCGCTTCACCTCGGTGCCCGCCGGCACGCTGGTGGACTGCAGGTGCGCGTACAGCGTGGCCGAGCCGTCGGTGTGGCGCACGATCATGTACCGCCCGAAGCCCTTGGGGTCGTTGCGAACGGCCTCCACCTTGCCGTCGGCGGCAGACACGACCTGCGTGCCGTTGCCGGCCCCGAAGTCGGTGCCCCAGTGCATCTTGGTCTTGCCGCTGATGGGGTGCCTGCGCACGCCGTACGGCGAGGTGACGGGAACGTTTGCGGGGACCGGGCGGCCGATGAAGGCGGCCTTGCATTCCGAGGCCGCCGTGGCGCCGAACTCGCCCAGCGCCGCCACCGGCGCGCTCATGGGCGCGGCGTCGTTCGTCCCGCCCGGCGTGGTGCCGATCATGAACAGCGCCTCGTACTGCCCGTCGGTGCGCCGCGTCTCGGTGAACGCCCAGGTGGGCACGGAGGCCATCAGCGTGCCCTGCACGGGGTCATATGTCGAGGGGATGAGCTGGAAGTTGTCCAGCACCTCCTCGCCCACGTCCTCATAGACCTGGACAAAGAGCTCGGGCCGGTGCCCGGCCGGCACGTGCATCCCCGCCGGCACCGTCAGTGTGGCCAGGAACTCGTCCTCGTCCGGCACGTCCGTCCCTGCCAGCAGCCGCACCACCGAAGGGGAGCGCGTGGCGACGCGGAACAGGCCCTCGAACTCCATGAACCGCGCCAGCGCGGCCGAATCCGCGTCCTCGGTGACGGATACCAGCCTCGGCGTGGGAAAGAAGCCGGCCGGGAACTCGAACTCGGCAAGGCCGCGCTGCCGCACCCTGCCGCCGTCCGGTCCCAGCGTCGCCTCGCCTGCGGCCACGGGGATCCCCTCGATGCGGATCTCCAGGTACGAGCCGGGCGCGCCGGCGTTCTCTACCGTGAGCACCGAGCCGGCCTCCAGCGACACCTCCACGCTGAGCGAGTCGAGCTGCTGCGAAAACCGCTCGGGCCCGAAGAGCAGCACCCCGTCCAGCCAGACGCGCGCGCTGGAGACGCGGCTGGAGCCGTCCGGCTCGCCGTTGCGCACGTGCAGCACGAAGGGCGCTTCGAAGGCGGAAAAGTTGCCGCCCACGGGCACCGACTCGGCGGTGGGCTTGCCGGTGGAGCGCGTGAACCGCTGCGGGCCGAACATGATCTCGGGCTCGGCGGCGGCGGCGGCGGCGGCGCTCAGCGCGGGCGCGTGCTCTGGCGCGGCGGTGGGGACGTCCATGCAGCCGGCGAGGGTCCCCGCCAGCAGTACGGCGCCGAAGGGGAGAAGACGGGGGCGGATCCGGGGCATTCTGTTTCTCACTGGAGGGAGGGAGTGGGTCGAAGGTGTGCGTGGGATCCAGCGCCCTGCGCGAACCCGTTTCGCGCAGGGGTGCGCCGCGCCGCGCGGCACGGCGTGCTGCGCACGGCGCGGGTACGCTCAGGACCGGGCGCCCGGGGCGGTCTGCG
This sequence comes from Longimicrobium sp., assembly GCA_036259455.1. Taxonomy (GTDB): domain Bacteria; phylum Gemmatimonadota; class Gemmatimonadetes; order Longimicrobiales; family Longimicrobiaceae; genus Longimicrobium. The sequence goes on from DATABT010000797.1 coordinate 6,578, forward strand.
TGGGCGTGTGATGACGCGATGGAATCGAACTGCGGATAAACGCAAGGCAGGGCTGCTTCCGTTATGGTAGCAGGGGCGGAGATTTTGCGCAATAGTGACTGGATCCGGCGTCGGCAGGGGATCTGCGCTATCTGGCTACTAACGAGCGTGCATCGGCGTCCTGGGGCGATGGGAGATGCAGAGAGCCCCCCCCCGCAGC
>DATABT010000798.1:0-1996 GCA_036259455.1 Longimicrobium sp.
CGGCTGTGCACTCCAGGCACGACAACACAACGCAGGGTGCGCAGAGATCAGAAAGGAGTTCGCGGAGAAGGACGTCTTTTCCTCCGCGAACTCTTTTCCACTCTGCGCACTCTGGGTTGAATGTTCCTCCGGTCTGGACGGGAAATGGGCGGAATCGGTATCAGTTCGCCGCTCCGCCCTCCGCGTCGCCGACCGCGGCGGAAAGCAGCTCGTCCAGGTACGCACCCGCCTGCACCTGCGCCCGCCACTCCACCTCCAGGCGATCCAGCAGCAGGGCCATCGCGGCGCCAGTGCCGTACTGGCGCCAGCGCATCTGCCGCGCGTCGGCTTCCGGCATCGAGGGAAAGTCGTCCAGCGGACGCTCGAGCTCCTCCGTTACGCACTCCGTCACCCGCCGCGCCGGCTCCTCCAGCGCACGAGCGGCGGCGGTGCACCCCACCCAGTGCGCCGTCCCCTCCAGCCGCTCGAAGCTGCGCTCCACCGCCCGTACCTGCGGCAGCGCACCCGTTCGCGCCCGCCGCACCGCCAGGTACGCCCGGACCACCGCCTGGACGCTGTCCCGCTGCCCCGTGCGCAGTGCCTGCGCGAGCAGCCGCCGCTCCAGTTCGCCCAGCGTCGTAAAGCCGGGCGCCGCGGTCACGTCGGAGTCTACCAGCCGGTCGCCCATGCGAACCCGCCGGTCACCCAGCGGGGATGGCGCGAAGCGGCGGTGCTGGTAGCCGTGAAAGCTCTCGTGATAGTAGAAGTCCAGCCTCGAGAAGAGAGTGTTTCCCCTGGGCTGCAGCGCGGGCACCGTGTCCGTCCCGACCACGTAGCCGATGCTGAACGAGTTCGGCCCCAGCTCGGGCGGATAGGCCTGGCGCAGGTATGCGCGGCCACGTAGCTCGGGCGGCACCGCGCCGCCGGCGAGCGGCGCGTAATCCGCCGGCGGGGTGCGCGGCAGCACCAGCAGAGCGGTGTCACGCGGGTGCAGCAGCATGAAGCCCTGCTCCGCGCCCCAGAATCCCGGCCACACCGCGCCGACCACCGGGCCCGCCCGCACCATCCGCGCGGCCAGCTCCACCAGCCCCTCCACCTGCAGGGCCGCCCCGCCCGGGCCCACGGACGGGCCCGCAGCCGCCGCGGTACGGGCCGGCGCCTGCGCCAGCGCGAAGGGTGCGCGTGCCGGCACGGCGGCCACGAGGATTGATGCAAAGAGAGCGATTCGCCGCATGGAGTCTCCCGGGACGTGAGGGGGGATGGGGGATTACGGAGCGTCAGGAACCGGCGTGAAGTGGAACTGGACCGTCGCGCCGTTACGGATGGCCGTGAGGGTGAATGGAACGTCCTGGACCTCCATCAGCCGCATCCACAGCGAACCGCGGTCCCGGATGGGCTGGTCCTGCACGGCCGTGATCACGTCACCCGGCCGCAGCCCGTCCGGGCCGAAGAGGTAGGGGAGCGCCGAAAAGAGCGTCGCCGATGCCTGGGCGCGCGTGGGCACCCGGTGCACCCGTACGCCGCCGCGCACGCCGAGCCGTGCGGCCCCGGCGGAATTCAGCGGCACGAACACGCTGTCCGTGTCCACACCCCCCGGCGGCACGCGGTTCAGCGAGGCAATCAGCGCCGGGCTCCACTCGAGGTCGAACGGGCTCGCGGCGGCGGGGCGCGAAGCCAGCCGTGCACCGATCACCCGCTCACGATCCGCCTGCCGCACCCGCACACGCACCACGTCGTTCACGCGGTTGCGCAGGAGCACGGCGTACATCTCCGTGGCGCTGCCCACCGGCCGTCCGTCGATGGCCAGCAGCACGTCCCCCGCGTGCAACCCGGCGGCCGCCAGCGGCCCGGCGGGATCCAGCGCACAGACGTACACACCCGGCCCGGGAGGAACGATCCAGTCCGCGCAGGTCGCGAAGCCCAGCCACGGCGCCACGTCGCCGCCCGCCGCCGCGCCTCGCCCGGCGATCGCCGCCGCGTCGGCGGCCAGCGCATCGGCGATCATCCGCGGGGAGGG
>DATABT010000799.1:0-3836 GCA_036259455.1 Longimicrobium sp.
GCCCCGCCGGGCAGACGCGCCCCGAGCGGGGCTTATGGCAGCTCCAGCCGCGGACTTCCCGCCCCGTGGCGCCGCGCGGCGGAACACGTCCACCCCGTGACCCATCGCCCGGCCGCGGCGTGGGCGGAGAGCCCGGGGTAAACACGTCCCACACGGCCCATCCGCGCCCCTCCCAAAGCCGTCCCAATCCACGCAATTGCAGTAAATGCGCGCGTTCCGGAAACCGTCCGCAGTGGCATGGTTCCTGTTGCCGCGTGTATTCCAATCGTGCCGTGTGCCGCACCGCGTCCGGGCGGATGCGACGCAGTTTCCCCCGCACCGGTGCATTCCGATGGATCTCTGCAGGCTCGCCCTCGCCATCCACCGCAGCCCCACGCAGCAGGCGGCGTTCTCCGCGCTCACCCGCCTGCTGGGGGCCCAGCTTTCCCTGCACTGCGCCGTGTGGGTGGGCGAAGACCCCGCGCTGCGCGTCTGCGAGTACCCCGCGGGCGCCGACCTGCCCGACGAGCTGGGTTCCATGGCGCTGCACGTAAGCCAGCCGGAGGTGTTCCCCGTCAGCGCGCTCAGCCCCACGGCCGGCGCCCGCTACCCCGGCGCCGAGGCGCTCCTCCTTCCCCTGGGCGACACGCACGCCGGCGCGCTGCTGCTGGTGGCGGACGCCGGCGCGTTCGGCGAGGACCTGGCGGCATGGGAAGAGGCCGCGACGGCGCTGGGACAGGCCGCCACGCGCGAGCGCCTGCTGCGCGAGGCGCGCGAGGAGCGCGAGAGCTACCGCAAGCGCGCGCAGGAGATGGAGGCGCTGGACGTGCTGGGCCTGGCCGCCAACCAGTCGCTGGATCCGCACGAGGTGGTTTCGCTGGTCGCGCGGTTCGCGCGGACGCTGCTGGGCGCGCACTACGCCGTGGTGCAGACGGTGGAGGACGGGATGATCCGCTGCCCGGCCGCCGTGGGGCTGCATCCCTGCCCCGTGCAGCCGGACGGCGATCCCTTCGCGCGGCGGGTGATCCACTCGGAGAAGCCCGTCGTCCTGGGCCAGGCGGGCGAGGTGACGGCGGACGCCTTTCCGCTGCACCACACCCAGGGGATGCAGGTGGGCCTGGGCGTGCCGCTCACCCTGTTCGGGCAGACGTTCGGCGCGCTGGTGGTGGGATATCGCGATCCGTATCCCGTCAGCGCGCGGGACACGCTCCTGGCGCTCACGCTGGCCCGCCACGCGGCGGTCGCCATCAACAACGCGCGCCTGCACGCCGCGCTGGCGGACCGGTCCGAGGAGCTGCAGCGCGCCAACGAGGAGCTGCACCGCACCTCGCAGCTCAAGGAGCGCTTCTTCGCGGCGATGAGCCACGAGCTGCGCACCCCGGTGAACGGCATTCTGGGGCGGCAGAACCTGGTGCTGGACGGCGTGTCCGGCGAGGTGGCGCCGGCCGTGCGCACGCAGCTGGAAAAGGCGAACGCATCCGCCCGCACGCTGCTGCACCTGGTGGACGAGATCCTGGACTACGCGCGCCTGGAAGCAGGGAAGATGGCGGTGAACCTGGTGGACGTGGGGGTGCGCGGCGTGGTGGCCGACGCCCTCGCCTCCGTGGAGACACAGGCGGCCGCCCGGGGGATCGCGCTGGTTTCGCGGATGGAGGAGGCGGGGGCGCCGGTGCGCACGGACCCGGACCGCACGCGGCAGATCCTCCTGAACCTCCTCTCCAACGCGGTGAAGTTCACCGAGCGCGGCTCCGTCACCGTTTCGGCCGCGCCGGTGACGGACGCGGGCGCGCGGTGGATGGAGGTGCGCGTGCGCGACACGGGCGCCGGCATCGCACGGGCGGACCAGGAGCGCATCTTCCGCGAGTTCGAGCAGGTGTCCGGCACGCGCGGGGGAACGGGCCTGGGCCTCCCCATCTCGCGGCGCCTGGCGCAGCTGCTGGGCGGCGACCTGCGCGTGGAGAGCGAGCCCGGCGCCGGCTCCACCTTCATCCTCCGGCTTCCCCTGGCCGCCGTCTCCGCCGGCACCCCGGCGCCGGATGCCCCCGCGGTCCTCCTTCACAGCTGAGAGCCCATCATGCGCGACACGACTCATCCGCGGATCTGCCTCCTCGCCCGCGCCCTTCCGCTCCTGGTTGCGGCGGCGTGCGCCAGCGGGCAGCCCGGCGGCGGGGCCGGCCAGTACGAACTGGTAATGTGCGGCGAGGGGAGCGGCGAGAGCCGTTCGGCGGAGATCACGGATGACGGCGGCGCCGTGGAGGTGCGCGGGCACCTCCTCGCCGTGCCCGGGGGTGCGGTAAACCGCCGCACGAGCTTCACCATCACCGACAGGCCGGGCCGCTACGTCGGGGTGGAGGTGGGGCCGCACGGCACGCGGTTCGGCAATGGAAAACGGGCCCAGCTCACGCTGAGCTACGCCCGCTGCGGCGACAGCCTGGCGGGGTACAGCGACCTGCGCGTGGTGCACGTGCGTCCCGACACCCCTGTGGTGATCCGCGTGCTCGACAGCCAGGTGGACCCGGAGGCGCGCACGGTGACGACGGTGGAGGGGCTGGAGCACCTGAGCGGATACCTGATCGGCGGCAACCGCGAAGGCGGATCGTAACCCGCACCTGCAGGACGAGAGATGGACGCGCTGCACGGGATGGTGGAACAGGCCGCCGCGCTGGAGCGTGCCGCGGAGTGGGAACCGGCGCGCGACGCCTGGGCTCGCGCGTTCACGGCCGCGCGCGCCGGGCGCAACCCGCGGGCAATGGCCGACGCCACCCGTGGCGCCGCGCGCACGCTGCGCGAGCTGGGCCAGCTGGACGACGCCGAGGAGCAGGCGGAGCTCAGCCGCGAGATCGCCGTGCGCTGCGGCCTGCCGCTGGAGACGGCGCGCGCGGTGAACATCCTGGGCACCATCCGCCACGTGGCCGGCGCCATCCACGAGGCCGCGGACATGTACGAGTCTGCTCTCGAAGGCGCCCGCGCCTGCCGCGACGACGAGCTGATCGGGCTGGCGTGTGTGAACCTGGGCGTGGTGGCCAACATCCGCGGCGAGCTGAACACCGCCTTCACGTACTACCTGGAGAGCATCGCCGCCGCCGTACGGACCGGGAGCGTGCAGTCGTCGCTGCGAGGGTACAACAACCTGGGGATGCTCGCGGCGGACGTGCGCGAGTGGATGCAGGCGGACGTGCTCTTTCACCGCGCGCTGGAGCTGGCGGAGCAGGTGGATGACACCACGGTGGTGCCCACCCTGCTGCTGAACCGCGCGGAGCCGCTGATCCACGTGGGCGAGCTGGACCTGGCGGAGGAGGTGCTGGACCGCGCGGAAGCGATGGCGGAGCGCATTCAGAACGTGCGCGACCTGGCGGAGGCGGCACGCTTTCGCGGCATGCTCCAGCGCCGGCGCGGCGACGACGCGGGCGCGGCGCAGCAGCTGGGCCGCTCGCTGCTGCTGGCCACGCGCGCCGGCCTTCGCCTGGAGCGCGCCGAGGCGCTGGAGCAGCTCGCCCTGCTGCACTACGACGCAGGTCGACTCGAGGACGCGCGCACGCACCTGTCCGAAGCCTGCGCCGAGTTCTTCGCCGCGGGCGCCAGCCGCGACTGCCTGCGCCTGCGCGAGCTCTCCAGCGCCTGGTCGGCGGAGGAGGCAGAGACGGCGGATGCCGACGAGGCGCCGGCGACGGTCCCGGCGCTGAAGATCGCGAGCGCGGCGTAGGCGCCGGGGTTCTGCCGGTGGAAGCCCGAGAACCAGCTTGTGTGGTCGATCCAAAGGTGACAGTTTCAGCCGCGAGACTGAAACTCCGCTATCCCTTCTTCCGAGTTGCTCATGGTCGCGTCCACCCCGTCACCCGCTTCTCCCGCTGGAGTGC
>DATABT010000800.1:0-4836 GCA_036259455.1 Longimicrobium sp.
CCGGCCGCCGCCGCGGCGCCCGCCCCGGGCGACGGCCGCGAAGGGCAGCGGCGCCTCTCCGCGGCCACGGTCACCGTCCTGGGGCTGGGACGGGCGGGGTCCAGCACCGCCCGCGCCCTGGCCCTGGCCGGCGTGGGACGCCTGCGGCTGGCGGACGCCCGCCCGGTGGCCGCGGACGACGTATGGGGCGGAGGCTTTTTCGACGACGGCGACCTGGGCCGCCCGCGGGCCGAGGCCCTCGCCGCCCGCGTACGGCGCTGCAACGGCGACGTGCAGGCCCAGGCGGTCCCCTGGAGCGGCGGCGAGCCGGCGGAGCAGGTGCGCTCCGTGGTGGAGGGGAGCACGCTGGCGGTGCTCTGTCCCGACGACTTTCACCCGCGTGACTACGACGCGGTCAACGAGGCGTGCATCGCGGCCGGCGTCACCTGGATCAACCGCCGCGCCCTGGGCTTCGACGTAACCGTGGGGCCCATGGTGATCCCCGGCGAGTCGCCCTGCTACCGCTGCTTCGAGCTCCGCTCGCTCGGCAACCTGATGGACCCGGCGGAGCGGATGAAGCTTCACGCGCACCTGGACCACGCCGCGCTGGAAAGCGGCGCGCTGCCCGTGGCGGCGGGCGTGGAGATTCTGGTGACCGAATGCCTGAAGCGGCTTTCCGGAATCGGGCCCCCTTCGACCGTGGGCAGCGTGGCGTTCCTGTCTCCGACCAGCGTGGACGTGCGCCGGAGGCCCCTCCTCAGGATCCCCCGCTGTCCGGCCTGCGGCCGCGGCGCGCGGGACCGGCCCCGCATGGACCCATGGGCGCACTTCCTGGAGTGAAGCGGAACGCCGCTCCGGCCGCGCCCGCGGCCTCACCGCGGGAGGCGGGCACGCGGCGGGGAACGGGGCTCAGGCGCGGGCACATCCCAGACGAGGCAGTCTCGCTGCTGGTGGATGGCGTGCTGGGGATCGTGCGCGACCTGCGCGACGCCACGGTGGAGCCCAACTGCCCCGCGATCTTCGTGTCGGGCGCGGAGAGCGCCGACACCTCGCCCTACTTCGGGGTGCCCTGCACCGAAAGCAACAGCGGCGCCGGGCTCACCCGGCACGCCGCCCGCCTGTCGGCGGTGGGCGAGGCCGTGGAGCGCTACGCCAGCGCCGCGTTCGACCCCGCCCTCCTGCGCTTCGGCACCCGCGAAAGCCTGGGCGAGCCCGCGCTGGCCCCGGAGGCGTTCGAGCTCTTTCATGAAAGCCAGCGCGAGGCGCTCCACCGCTACGCCCGCTTCGGCCCCGACACCCCGCTGGCGTGGGTGGAGGGATTTTCGCTCACGCGCAGGGCGCCGTGCTGGCTTCCCGCCGCGACCGTGTTCCTTCCCTACTTTCGCGCCTTCGAGGAGCGGGGCGAGGCCATCATCTGCCCCTCGTACTCCACCGGGCTCAGCGCCGGCTGTACGGTGCCCGAGGCGCTGTACTATGGGCTGTGCGAAGTGATCGAGCGCGACGCCTTCATGGCGATGTGGATGAACCGCCTTCCCCTTCCCTCCATCGACTTTTCCGGCGACGACGCGCTCGTGCGCACGTACGAAGAGGTGTTCGCCCGCGACGCGCTGGAATACGTGCTCCTGGACGCCACCACCGACGTGGGGGTGCCGGCGGTCTTCTGCCTCATCCTGGATCACGCGCTCTCGCCGCCCCTGGTTTCCATCGGCGGCGCGGCGCGGCTCTCGGCGGCCGAGGCGGCGCGCAAGGCCATGCTGGAGGCGGCGCACACCTACCAGTGGGCGCGCACGCTGCGGCGCGAGCGCAAGCGGTACCGCGCGGACTTCGCGGACGTGGTGGAGTTCTCGGACCACGTGGCGCTCCACGCCTCGGGCGCACTGCACGGCTCGCTCGACTTTCTGCGCGAGAACCCGGTGCGCCGCGACCTTGCGGCCATGCCGGAAATGGCCCCCGGATCGTACGTGGAGGCCGTGCGGATCATCACGAACCGGCTGGAGGCGCTGGGGATGGAGGCCTTCGCGGTGGACCTGACCACCCCCGACGTGGGAGAGATCGGGTTCCAGGTGGCGCGCGCCCTGGTTCCCGGGCTCATCCCCCTGCACGCCGACAACGCGCTCAAGCCGCTGGGCCACGGGCGCCTGTACGACATCGCGCGGCGAATGGGCTACGACACGCGCCGGCGAACGATCGAGGAAATGAACCCCATCCCTCACCCGTTTCCCTGACGCCGGCACCGCGACGACGACAGGCCGGGCAAGAGAGGCCATGCGCATGGAACTCGACATCCACCCGGCCGAGCTCTACCACGAGAACAGCAAGCTGGTCCGCTCGGACGAGGAGCTCTTCGCGTGGTTCGGCTTCGTGGCCACCGCGCCGGTGCTGCGCGACACCCTGTCGCGTCCGTACAAGCGGTACCGGGGAAAGCCCCGCGTCCCGCTTCCCCGGGACGCGGCCGAACTGCCGCCCGCCACGCGCGGCTTCGACGAAAGCGTGCTGGCCCGGCGCTCGGAGCGGGCGTTCGCGGGGGCCGTCCCGCTGGGCCACCTGGCCAAGATGCTCCACTTCGGCTACGGGCTTTCGCGCAGGGGAACGCCCGGCGTTCCCCCGGACGAGCAGCGGTTCCGGGCGGCACCCTCCGCGGGGGCGCTGTACCCGCTGGAGGTGTACGTGGCCGCGCTCTCCGTGGCCGGCCTGGAGCCCGGGCTGTACCACTACGCCCCGGCCGAAGACGCGCTGGAGCTGCTCGCGGCGGGTGACCATTCGGAGCGCCTGGGCGGCATCACCTTTGCGCCGGAGACGTTCGCCGGCGCGGCCGGCGCGGTCATCCTGAGCGGGTTCTTCGAGCGCAGCGAGTTCAAGTACCGAAAGCGCGCGTATCGCTTCGTCCTGCTGGAGGCGGGGCACGTCTGCCAGAACCTGATGCTGACGGCGTGCTCGCTGGAACTGGGCACCGTGGCGCTGGGAGGGTTCCTGGACGACGAGCTGAACGACTTTCTCGGCATCGACGGCCTGGCCGAGGCCGCACTCTACGTCCTTCCGTTCGGCAACCCAGCGCCCTGAGCCGGCCGGAACCGGCGAAGTCCGTTTTCTCGCAGAGCGGTGCAGCGGCAGTGCGGCAGAGAAGAATTCTCTGGTGCGCTGCCTCTTCGCCGCTGCGCGTGGCATGAGGTGGTTTTTGCGGACCGAACGCCCGCCCTTGACCGCCGAACGTTGTTCGGTATACCATCCACCGCACATCGATCCACAGAATCGAAGCAGGGAGAAGCGAGTGCCGCAGGGGCGCGACGTGCGGATCGCCATCATCGGCAGCGGGTTCGGGGGACTGGGCACGGCCATCCGGCTCAAGCGGCAGGGGATGGACGACTTCGTCATCCTGGAGCGAGCGGGCGACGTGGGCGGCACCTGGCGCGACAACACGTATCCGGGCTGTGCCTGCGACGTGCAGTCGCACCTCTACTCCTTCTCCTTCGCGCCGAACCCCGACTGGAGCCGCAGTTTCAGCCCGCAGCCGGAGATTCAGGGGTACCTGCAGCGGTGCGCCCGCGACTTCGGCATCCTGCCACACGTCCTTTTTCACCACGAGGTCCGGGAGGCGTGGTGGGATGACAATGGGCGGCGCTGGCGCATCGAGACGTCGAGCGGCCCCGTCACGGCGCGGGTGCTGGTGAACGCGGCCGGCGCGCTGAGCGAGCCCGCCACCCCCGACCTGCCGGGGCTGGATGGGTTCGAGGGCCGCGCCTTTCACTCCGCGCGCTGGGACCACGGCTGTGACCTGCGCGGCAAGCGGGTGGCGGTCATCGGCACGGGGGCGTCGGCCATCCAGTTCGTCCCCGAGATCCAGCGCCAGGTGGAGCGGCTGTACGTCTTTCAGCGCACCCCCCCGTGGATCCTTCCCCGCCACCAGCGGGAGCTGCGCGCGGGCGAGCGGAGCCTGTTCCGCCGCGTACCCGCCGCGCAGAAGGCGGTGCGCGGGGCCATCTACCTGGCGCGCGAGGCGTTCGTCCTGGCCTTCCGCAACCCGCGGGCGATGGGCGTGGCGCAGCGCGTGGCCCTGCGGCACCTGCGCCAGAGCATCCCCGATCCCGTCCTCCGGGCGAAGCTCACGCCGGACTGGACGATGGGGTGCAAGCGCATCCTCCTGTCCAACGACTACCTCCCCGCGCTGGCGCAGCCCAACGTGGAGGTGGTGACGGACGGGATCGCGGAGGTGCGCGCCCGTTCCCTCGTCACGGCGGATGGGACGGAGCGGGAGGTGGATGCCATCATCTTCGGCACGGGCTTTCAGCCCACGGACCCGCCGCTGGCGCACCGCACGCGCGGCCGCGGCGGGCGCACGCTGGCGGAGGTGTGGGCCGGCAGCCCGCGCGCCCACGCGGGGACGACGGTGGCGGGATTTCCGAACTTCTTCATGCTGATGGGGCCCAACACGGGGCTGGGCCACACCTCCGTCGTCTACATGCTCGAGGCGCAGATCGAGCACCTGATGGGCGCGCTGCGGCACATGGGGGCGCACGGCATCGCCGCGCTGGAGCCTCGGCGGGAGGCGCAGGAGGCGTTCGTGGACGCCGTGGACCGGCGGATGACGGGCACGGTGTGGACTTCGGGCGGGTGCCGCAGCTGGTACCTGGACGCAACCGGCCGCAACAGCGCGCTCTGGCCGGACTTCACGTGGCGTTTCCGCCGCCGCGTGGCGCGCTTCGAGCCCGCGGAGTACGCGATGGAGCGGGCGAACGAACCGCGGGTGCCGGTCTCCGTCGCGACGGACGCACCCCGGGCGGAAGTCGCCCCTCGCGCCTGAGCCGTGGCCGGCTATTCCCTATTCCCTATTCCCTATTCCCTATTCCCTATTCCCTATTC
>DATABT010000801.1:0-2791 GCA_036259455.1 Longimicrobium sp.
TCGCTGTAGCCCACGATGGCGGTGATGGGCGTCCGCAGGTCGTGGCTCATGGCGCTGAAGAAGCGCTCGCGCCGGAACGCCGCCTCCGTCAGCTGCGCGTAGGTCCGCAGGTTGGCCAGCACCGCCGCCGCCTGCGTCCCCACCATCACCGCCAGCCGCCGCGTCTCGTCGTCCGCCGCGCCGCCATGCCACCCCGCCACCAGCGCGCCCAGCGTCTCGCCGCGGTAGCGCAGCGGCACCAGCAGCCCGTCCCCGCCGCCGGGAATCTGGACGGTGCGCAGCTCGTCGCCGTCCTCCTCCGCCAGGGCGATCAGCGCCCGCCGCTCCTCCTCGTCGCCGTCGGCCGTCCAGGCGCGCGGCTGGGGAAGGGCGGGGGCGTAGAGGGCGACGGCGTCGGCGTCCAGCACCTCCGCCGCGCGGCACTGGACGATGCGCCACACCTCGTCCGCGTCCACCACGCCGGCCGTCTCTTCGGCCATGCCGCAGAGCCGCTCCAGCCGGCGCACCAGCCGGTCCCGGTCCACGGACGCGCCGGGTGCGGGCAGAGTGCTGGGGGCTTCGGCCTGGGGCATGCGCGGGGACCTTTCCGGATCTGTAGACGTGCGAGCGCCGCCGGAACGGACAGGGCGCGTGCGCGCACGGCGGGGGACGGCTATGTTGGCCCGCCCCGTGAACCGACACCGGATGTGCGCGCGATGAGCCTTCCACCGCTCCGATTGAGGAAGAACGAAGACCGCAGGCTGCGTGCCGGGCACCTGTGGGTGTTCAGCAACGAAGTCGACGTCTCCGCCACGCCCCTCACCGCCTTCGAGCCCGGCGCCATGGCTGAGGTGCAGGACGCACGCGGCGCGCCCCTGGGCACCGCGTACGTGAACCCGCGCTCGCTCATCGCCGCGCGGCTCGTGAGCCGGCAGCGCCACCGCGTGCTGGACGGCGACCTGCTGCGCCGCCGCGTCGCCCGCGCCCTCGCCCTGCGCGAGACCCTCTTCCCCCGCCCCTTCTACCGCCTGGTCTACGGCGAGGGGGATGGTCTGCCGGGGCTCGTGGTGGACCGCTTCGGCCCCGTCCTGGTCGCGCAGGTCACCACCGCGGGGATGGAGCGGGTGATCGAGGACGTCATCGGCGCGCTGCAGGAGGTCATCGACCCCACCGGCATCCTGCTGCGCAACGACACCTCCGGCCGCGCGCTGGAAGGCCTCGAGAGCTACGTCCAGCCCCGCGGCGAGGTGCCGGACGTGCTGGAGGTGGAGGAGAACGGCGTCCGGTTCCAGGCGCCCATCACCGGGCAGAAGACGGGGTGGTTCTACGACCACCGGATGAACCGCGCGCGGATGGCCGCCTACGTGCGCGGCCGGCGCGTGCTGGACGTCTTCAGCTACGTGGGCGGCTGGGGGGTGCAGGCCGCCGCCGCGGGCGCCGCGGAGGTGACGTGCGTGGACGCGTCGGCGCCCGCGCTGGAGTTCGCCGCCCGCAGCGCTGAACTGAACGGCGTCACCGACCGCGTTCTGACGCGCCGCGCCGACGCCTTTGACGCGCTGATGCGGCTGGGCGCGGACGGCGAACGCTTCGGCGTGGTCGTCCTGGACCCGCCCGCGTTCATCAAGCGAAAGAAAGACGCAAAGGCGGGGGAAGAGGCGTACCGGCGCGCCAACCAGCTGGCGATGGAGCTGCTGGAGCCGGACGGAATTCTGGTGAGCGCGTCGTGCAGCTACCACCTGCCGCGCGAGGGGCTGCAGGACGCCATGCTGCGCGCCAGCCGCCGCCTGGGCCGCGACCTGCAGGTGCTGGAGGAGGGCCACCAGGGCCCCGACCACCCCGTCCATCCGGCGATCCCGGAGACCGCCTACCTCAAGTCCTTCATCGCCCGCGTGGCCTGACGAACGAGCCTCACGCGTAAACGCGGAGCGCACGGAGAGAGCTTCTCCGCGTGCCCCGCGTTTCCGCGTGAGGCCGAGTGCGTGAACGGGTACGTGGGCCGCGGATATCTACTCCCGCACTCACCGCCCGCCGAAGGCCAGCCCCAGGTACACCACCAGCATGTCCGTGCGCCCGCTGATGAACTCGCCCGTCAGCAGGTCGGGGCCGATCTGGACGACGTCTTCCTTGAGGAACGTCGCCTCGCCACCAAAGCGCCAGGTGGCGCCCAGGTCCAGCGAGGCCGCGCGCCGGCCGCGGCCCAGCGGCACGTACACCCCCGCGCCGCCGCCGTACGACCAGGCCGCGTCTTCGAAGCTCCTGGCCCCGTAGTCCAGCCGGGCGCTCCCCACCTGCGTCTCGTAGGCGGATTCCGTCACCAGGTAGTGCACGCCGCCGAACAGGTGCGCGTACGGCCGTACCGGCCCGCGCGTCACCCCCACCTGCGGCCCCAGCCCCACGTACAGCAGCGTGTTGGACGTCACCCGGTCCACCCGGTTGGCCCCGTCCAGCGCGTTGGGCACCGAGTCGCGGTCCAGGCTCTGCAGCAGCAGCCCGCCGTCCATGCGCAACCCCAGCCACCGCGCCGCGTTCAGCCGCTGCACCGAGCGCAGTCCCACGCCGTAGCCATCCCCCATCGTCTGGCGAAAGTCACCGGACGGCCGCGCCGCCACGCCGCCCACGCCCAGCTCCGTGCTCGCCACGCCCTGCCGAAGCTGCGCCGCCGCGGGCGTGGAGAGCGCGAACAACATCACCAACGAGAGCGCACGGCAGACGCCGGAGCCAAAGTAGCCGTAGACCACGCGGAGATGGGGTGTGCACATGGGGGATCGCGGGATTTGAAGGTAGGTGCCGAAGAATGGACGCGGGGGGGGGG
>DATABT010000802.1:0-8762 GCA_036259455.1 Longimicrobium sp.
TTTAGCCTGAATCCTGCGAAACAGATGTAGTAAACAAAGCGAACACCGCTTGGATGTCATAGATTGCAAGGAGTTCCGGCCAAGGAAACCTTACAACCCGTGTCACCCAGACGTGACGCGATCGGGGAGCGGCGGACGGCCAACGCGGCGGGCGCTAAGCGCTCGCTTGTCGTCCGGCTCCTCGACGGGCGGCTCCTTCGCGATCTGCTGCACGGAGCGCGCGGAGATGCCCATCTGCTTCGCGATGTCTTTCGTGGAGAGGGCCGACTGAACCAGGGCCTGTACGGCGTGTCTGTCGATCATCCGGATCATCCTCCCTCGCCCTGCCGGCGGTGGGCAGCAGCCCTGCACGGAACGGCGAAAAAGAGAGGGGCAGTGATCCTGGATCGCGCCAGAGTTTAGAGAGGATCAGCGACAGAGTTTGGGGAACTCACACCGTGCGCCTTGCAGGGCTTCGGTGCTCCGGTTGCCCGGATACCCCGCCTGCTTGGCTACATGTGTCACAGGCATTTCACACGGTACAGAATTCAAGGACGGATTTCGGGTGGACCTGCTGGTAGAGCAGTCCGTGGTCGTTGAACTGAAAGCGATCGAGAAGCTGGCCCCCCTCCATTCCACACAGCTGCTTGGCTATCTCCGGCTCATGAACCTACCGGTCGGACCGCTGATCAATTTCGGCGAAGCAAGCCTCGAGAACGGGCTCCATCGCATTGTGAACCGCTACCGCCCGGGCGAGTAGCAGGTGCAGTTCTCCGCGTACTCTCTTTCGTACTCTGCGAACTCTGCGTTCAAATCTTGACGGCGCCTGCCCGAGACAGGCAGTTTGCGCGCTCCTCATCACCCGGAGCACGGACGAACGATGGCAGACCGCCTGGCAGAATTCCGGGCCTTCAGAGAGCGCATGAACACGCGCATTCTCGAGGCCGGCAACCTGGAGATCAAGCGCTTCTTCGCGCTCGACACGCGCTGCTACGAGGCCGGCGCGCTGGACGTGAAGACCAAGGAGTTGCTGGGCCTCGTCGCCTCCATGGTGCTGCGCTGCGACGACTGCATCACGTATCACATCATCCGCTGCAAGGAAGAAGGCGTCACGGACGAAGAGTTCTTCGAAACCTTCAACGTGGGCCTGATCGTAGGCGGAAGCATCGTCATCCCCCACCTGCGCCGCGCCGTCGACATGCTCGACCGGCTCAACGCGGGCGACGGCCCCGAATCCACCGGCCACGCGGAGCACGGCGCATGAGCGGCATTCCGCACCCGGAACTGGAGCGCTGGCGCACCGAGTTCCCCATCCTGCAGACCCGCACCTACCTCAACTCCTGCTCGCTCGGCGCCCTGTCGCGCCGCTCGATGGGGTACCTGGGCGAGTTCCAGGCGCTCTGGAACACCATGGGCGCCAGCGCCTGGTACGAGCTGTGGATGGGCCGCATCGGCCAGCTCAAGCAGTCCGTCGCCACCATGTGGAACGCCACGGAGACGGAGGTCGCGCTCTCCCCCAGCGTCAGCGGCGCGCTGTCGTCCATCGCCTCCGCGGTCGACTACCGGACGCGCAACCGGGTGGTGGTCGCCGAGCTGGACTTCCCCACCCTCGTCTACCAGTGGCTCGCGCGGCCCGACGTGGAGGTGGTCCGCGTGCCGTCCGACGACGGAATCGGGGTGCCGCCGGAGCGCTGGGCGGAGTACGTGGACGAGCGCACCGCCATCGTCGCGACCAGCCACGTCTTCTACGGCACCGGCTACGTGCAGGACCTGAGCGGCGCGGCGGCCGCGGCGCGCAGGGCGGGAGCGCTCTTCCTGGTGGATGGATACCAGGCCGCCGGCCAGATCCCCGTCGACCCGCGGGCCATCGACGCGGACGTCTACGTGGCCGGGCCGCTCAAGTGGCTCTGCGGCGGGCCGGGGATTGCCTTCCTCTGGGTACGCCAGGAGAAGATCGCGGAGCTGCGGCCCACGATCGCGTCCTGGTTCGGCGCGCGCGACCAGTTCCTGTTCCGCAACGACGAGCTGGAGTTCCGCGACGACGCGGGCCGCTTCTCCATGGGCACCCCCTCCGTCCCCACCGCCTACTCGGCGCTCGGGGGACTGGAGATCTTCGCCGAGGCGGGGGAGCGGAAGATCTACGAGCGCATCGCCGCGCTGACGGAAGACCTCGTCGGATTGGCGGAGGAAGCGGGGTTCGAGATGAAGATCGCCCGCGACCCCGCGCGCCGCAGCGGCATCATCCTCGTCCGCCACGACGACGCGCCGGGCGCCGTGCATCGCCTGGCGCAGCGCAACATCATCGTGGACTACCGCGCCGGCTACGTGCGCGTCTCCCCCCACTTCTACAACACCCCCGACGAGAACCGCCTCTTCATCGAAGCGCTCCGGAACGGCTGAAACGCAGAGTACGCGGGAGCGGGAAAGGGCGTACGCAGAGAACGGCCAGAAGTCCTCTGCGTACCCTCTTCTTCACTCCGCGAACGCTGCGTTCAGGCCGTTTCGTTCCCGATACGGAACACGCTTCCGTTCCCGATCGGGAACGCGGTCCGGCTGGACGACGCGGCAAAATGCGGATAAATTGTTGCCGCACTTCGACTTGGCCGCGAATCGGCACATGGCATATGCGTTGCCCCTCCACGAGGCGGCAACGCGGGCCCATCCGCCGGACCGTCCGGAAGGCCCGATCGCAGTGCCCCCCAACATCCAATCGTTCCGAGGAACCAATGAAGAAGCTCGCCCTTGCCGTGGCCGCGCTGTCGCTGTTCGCCATCCCCGCCCACGCCCAGCAGACCACGGCCACCGCCACGGTGAACGCCTCCGCCCGCGTCGAGGCCAGCCTGACGGCCTCCACCACGCACCAGCTCAAGTTCGGCACGCTGGCCATGGGCGCCAGCAGCACGCTGGCCAGCAGCGGCGCCAGCCAGGCCGCGCTCTCGGGCCTCACCACCGCCGGCCTGGGCCAGATCCAGGTGAGCCACAACAGCAACGTGAACGTGACCGCCACCGTGCCGGCCGTGCTGACCAACAGCGTCACCGGCAGCACCCTGGGCTTCGCGGCCACCTGCGCCACGGCCACCAGCAGCGGCGGCACGGGCACCGACACCGCCGGCTGCGCCACGTTCAGCTTCAGCGCGGGCACGCCGGGCACCACGCAGAGCACCTACCTGCTCATCGGCGGCACCGTCACCGGCAGCGCGGCCGCCGGCATCGGCGACTTCACCGGCGACATCGAGTTCACCTTCACCGCCGTCAACTGAGGGGCGTGATGAGGGAGGCGGAGCGGTCGCGGATGGCCGCGGCGCTCCGCCGCGGAGCAGGAGCGTGGCTGTGGGCCGTGCTCCTGCTCCTTGCGTCTCCGGCGGCGGCGCAGGGCAACGGCACCGTGCAGGCCCTGCCCGTGCAGGGGCTGCGGTTCGGGGTCCTCTCCACCGGGGCGCCCTCCGTGGTCAGCCCGCTGGACGCGGGGCGCCGGGCCACGCTGGAACTGGCGGGGGCCGGCCACGTGACCGTGACCTTCGAGCTCCCCGCCGGGCTCACTTCTCGCGGGGGCGCCACCCTGCCCCTGCGCTTTGGCCCCGGCGACGGCCGGATCGTGTTCACGCGCTCCAATCGTGAGATCGTGTTCGATCCCGGCCAGCCGGTGTCGTTCACCCTGCCGCCGGGGCTGGGGAGCGCGTCGGTGTACCTGGGCGGGTCCGCCCAGCCCGCCCCCGGCCAGCCGCCGGGCGAGTACACGGCCACCATCACCGTCTTTCTGGTGGTGGCGAACACGGCGACCTGACGGGGATCCGTCCCCCGAACGCAGATAGATCTGTAGCGCGATGCACCGTTTCAGCCCGATCTCCGTCCTCCGCGCCGCCGCCCTGGCGCTCGTGCTCACGCTCGTGGGCGCGCGCGAGGCCGCGGCCGTCTCCGTCTCCCCCACCGCGCTGTACATCGACAGCCGTACGCGCACGGGCGTGCTCACGCTGCACAACCCGGGAACGCTGCCGGAGGAGATCACCATCGACTTCGCCTACGGATATCCGCGGAGCGACACGGCCGGCAACATCGCCGTGGAGCTCACGCGCGAGCCCGCCGCGGGCGAGCCCTCCGCCCTGGGGTGGATGCGCGCCTTCCCGCGCCGGCTGGTGCTGCAGCCGGGGCAGCGGCAGGTCGTCCGCGTGATGGTGGAGGCCCCCGCCGGCCTGGCCGAGGGCGAGTACTGGGCGCGCGTGCTGATCACCTCCCGCGGCGGGCAGCCGCCCATCGAGCAGGCGCAGGGCGACCAGGTGCTGCACCTGGAGGTGCAGACCACGCTGGTGATGGCCGCCAACTACCGCAACGGCGACGTGCGGACGGGCGTCACCGTGACGTCCGCCACGGCGCGGCGCACGGGCGCGGAGGTGGCGATGCAGATCGACCTGGAGCGCACGGGGAACGCCGCGTTCCTGGGCTCGCTGCGCGCGGACCTGGTGGACGCGCGGGGGAACGTGGTCGGCACCGCCTTCGACGACCTGGCCGTCTACCGCACCATGCGCCGGCGGCTGACGATTCCCGTCCCCGAGGGCACGGCGGGGCCGCTGCAGCTGCGGCTGACCATCAACACCGAGCGCGACGACCTTCCCGCGGGCGGGGCCCTTCCCGCGGCGCCCATCACCCAGTCGCTCCCCGTCTCGCCATGAGGCTGGGCGGCGCGCTCGCGGCCCTTCTGCTCCTGGCGCTGACGGCGCCGGGCGGGGCCGCGCGCGCCGCCGCGCAGGGAACCACGTGGAAGGCGCACGTGGGCGCGTCGGTCAAGGTCGCGCCGCCCCCCATCCTGCTGGAGACCACCCGCGACCTGTACTTCGGCTCCGTGGGTCCGGGATCGGACGTGGTCGTTCCCGCGCAGCCGCCGTACACGGCGGGCACGTGGAGCGCCGGGGTGCGCTTCAACAACCTGCGCAAGACGGTGACGTACGGCATTCGCTTCACCCTTCCCGCCAACCTCACCAACGGCACGCAGAACCTGCCGGTGAGCTGGAGCGGCACGGAGTACGGGTGGCTGTGCGTGTGGAACACGGCGACGTCCACGCCGGGCTCGTGCAACGTGCAGCAGGTGGCGTACAACCCCACGTCGCACACCGCGGGGGGGAGCGAGCTGATCGTGGACCTGCCCAACAACACGCCCCAGAACAACGTCTTCGCCGCCGACGTGTACGTGGGCGGGCGGCTGACCGTCCCCAACGTGACCCTGGCGCCGGGCGTGTACTCGGCGCCCATCACGGTGACCATCACCGTCCTGAACTGACGGTGTCGCGACCTCGCCGGTGGCGCGGGGCCGCCGTTCTCCGGCTCCTGTGCGGCGCCGCGCTCCCGTGCGCGGCGCCGCTTTGCGCGCAGGAGGAGGGGCTGTTCGAGCTGCGGCTGACGGCGCTGGCGGAGGCGCGGACGGTCCCCGTGCTCCTCGACGCGCGCGGCCAGCCGCTGGTTCCCCTGCGCCAGGTGCTGGAGTTCCTGCAGATTCCCGCCGTGGAGCGCGGCGACACGCTGGAGCTGGAGTGGCCGCCCGGGGTGTGGAAGACGCGCGTGGACCTGGCCCGGCGCGAGGTCTCCTCCGGCGGCGCGACGGCGGTGGTGGCGGCGGAGGAGTGGGTGCGGCGCGAGGCGGAGGTCTTTCTCTCCCCCGCGGCGCTGCAGCGCGTGCTGGCCGCGGAAGTGATGATCGACTGGGAGAACGTGACGGTCCTGGTGACCGGGCGTGACGACTTTCCCGTGGTGAGCCGCGCGCGCAACCAGGCGCGGCGCGCGGGGACGCTGCGCCCGGGCGCCGGCGACGAGTCGGCGGAGCCGGACGTGCCCTATCCCTCGCGCAGCGGGGGGATGGCGGCGGGATGGGGGGTGGCGGGGTCGCTCACGAACACGGACTTTCACGGCCGCGCGCGAACCATCCTGGGCGCGGCGGTGGCGGGCGGGGCGCTGGAGGGGGGCGGCGCGTTCGTCTTCGACACGGCGGGCGTGCGCCCGGTGGACCCGCATCTCCAGTACACACGCGCCTTTCCCCGCAGCACCGTCATCCGCCAGGTGCGCCTGGGCGACGTGCTTACGGAGGGGCTGGTGAGCCGCCCCGTCTTCGGCTTCACCGTGAGCAACGAGCCGCTCTACGCGCCCCGCTACTTCGGCGAGGCGCTCATCCGCCCCGTGGTCCCCGCGGGGTGGGAGTACGAGGTGTACCAGGGCGAGCAGCTGGTGGGCGTGGGAACGCGCGACGCGCCGGAGCCCGTCGCCGCGCAGCTGGGGTACGGCGCCACGCCGGTGCGCATCCGGCTGCTGGGCCCGGCGGGCCAGGAGCGGACGGAGGAGCTCGTGTTCCTGGTTCCCGCCACGCAGGTGCCGGACGGCGAGATCCGCTACCGCGCGGGCGGCGGCGCCTGCCGCTACACCAACGCCTGCTCCGCCTTCGGCTACGGCGACGTGCGCTACGGCGTGAGCCGCGCGCTGACGGTCGGCCTGGGCGGCGAGTACACGGCGCGGGACAGCGCCGCGGCACAGACGCGGCCGTACGGGCTGCTGAGCTACGGGCTGCGGCCGGACCTGCGGCTGGAGGCGCGCGCCCGCGCCGGCGCCCTGGCCCACGCCACCCTGCAGCGCTACCACGAGCACGGGGGATGGCGGCTCTCCGGCGGCTGGCAGCGGCAGGAGGGCTTCGCCTCCCTCTCCGACCCGTTCTGGTTCGGCGAAGGGTCCGCGGCGTTCCGGGGCTTCCTTCCCGGCCGCGGGCGCACGCTCATCCTGCAGGCGCGCGCCCGCGGGCGGCCGGAGGGGGGCGCGCCCGCGTGGCAGACGGCGGTGACCTCCGGCGTGGGGCGCCTGCAGTTCGGCCTGGCGTACGAGAGCGGCTTTCAACCCATCGACATCGCCACGGTCACGGCGCACACCTGGCTGCCGCGCCACCTCCTGCCCGCGCTGCGCGACCTGAACCTGAACGGACGCGTGGACTACGGCGGCTCGCAGGTGCAGAACGCACTGCTGGGCGTCACCTTCCGGATGGGGCAGCACGCCAGCATCAGCCTGGCGGGGGGATGGCAGGCGTCCACGCGCGCCCCGGCGCTGACGCTGAGCATCATCACCCGCGCGCCGGCGGCGTACTTTCAGGCCAACGCCTTCGCCGAGCGCGAGCGGCAGGGCGTGTTCCTGACGGCGGGGGGCGGCGTGGCGTGGGGGCGGTACGGCACGGAGGCCAGTCCCTTCGAGACGCTGGGGCGCGGGGGCGTGGGCGGCCGCGTGTTCGTGGACGAGGACGGCGACGGCGTGCTGGACCCCGGCGAGCCCCTCGCTCCGCAGATTCCCGTGGTGGTGGGCGGCGAGCGGGCCATCACCGACCGCGAGGGGCGCTACGCCTCGTGGGGGCTGCTGCCGTACGCCGTGGTTCCCGTGGGCGTGGACACGCTCAACCTGCCGATGACGGACCTGTCTCCGGGCGCCGTGGCGCCGCTGCTGCGGCCCACGCCCAACGTCTACGCGCCGGTGGACCTGCCGCTGGTGCGCACGCGTGAGGCGTACGGCCGCCTGGTGTGGAGCGGGACGCCGCGCGGACTGGCCGGCATCACCGTGGAGGTGCGGCGCGAGGGCGATGAGCAGCCGCGCCGCGTGGTCACCTTCAGCGACGGCGAGTTCTACTTCCCGCGCCTTCCCGCCGGCGCCTACACGCTCACCGTTTCCGCCAGCTCACTGCAGGCATTGCGGGCGGTCGCGGAGCCTGCGTCCGTCTCGTTCGTCGTTCCCGCAACTCCTGGTTCGCAGCCCGTGCAGATCCCTCCCCTTCAGCTGCGTCCGACGGGCTAACGGCTGGGGCCTCACACGGGGGTCAACGGAGTCAGCGGCGTTTTCCCGTGCCTCCCAGGCAGCTGATCGATTTTCATACACCACCCAGAAAAGCTCAGGGATCGCAAGGGCATGATCTGCGATGGTCCCGCCTTGCCGTTTGATTTCCGGACACCGCATCGTCAGGGGCGGAACATCGTAAAATGTTGTAGGATGCGCACTTAGTCGCGGATGCCATCGGGCGCGGGGGATGCCTTACCACGGGCGACCCGAACCCGTGGAACCCGATGCGTATCGCCCTGATCGTCTGCTTCCTCTCCCTCTTTGCCATGAAGACCTGCCACGCGCAGCAGTCGCGCGCGCAGGTGTCCGCGTCCGTGACCATCGTCGAGGCGATCGGCGTGACGGCGGGGGCCACGGCGGTCACGCAGGCCAACGGCGGAACGCTGGACGTGACGACGCCCCTCTCCATCCGCGGCAGCGCACCGCGCGTGGTGCAGGTGGTGGATGGCGAGCGCGCCCGCCCCATCTCGGCGCAGGTGCGCCCCGCCTGCGCCCCCGCTCCGTCGGACGAATGCGCCGTCCGCGCCCGCCTCACCCCCGCCGGGCCGCGCGAGAGCACCAGATCCCTCACCTACCGGATCGCCACGGTGAACTGACGGAATCGCCAATCCCGCATTCACCCCGAGTGCGGAATGTGGTTTCCTGAGTCGTTCGGCGCTGCGCGCCCCCCTGTCGGATGAAAGTCGCTCGCGCCGGGACGGTCATTTCGAAGGAGGCGCCTGCGTGACCGCTGCCGGTGCAGGAACCCATGGCGCCGACTGATAAATCTACTCGCCCGGGCAGGTGCCACGCCCCGCTCGACGGCCCTCGCCCGAATGGGTCTTTCTACTCAGGGAGGCGCCGAGCCGCACCTGCCCGCTCACGAAACCCGCGGCGCCGACCGAAGGATCCCCGCCGCGGCACTGGGAGGCGGCTTTCGTGCACGAGGGCTGTGT
>DATABT010000803.1:0-2248 GCA_036259455.1 Longimicrobium sp.
CACACGCACCACTTCGGGCAGGGGCCGGTGCGCCGCAGCTGCTACGCGGCGGACCGCACGGGGCACATGATCCTGCAGACGCTCTACCAGAACTGCATCAAGCAGGGGGTGGAGTTCTTCGACGAGTTCCAGGTGGTGGACCTGCTGATCAGCGACGACGGGCGCTGCTGCGGGTGCGTGGCGTGGGAAGTCTCCACCGGCGACTTGCACGTGTTCCACGCCAAGGCCGTCGAGTTCGCCACCGGCGGCTTTGGGCGCGTGTGGTCGATCACCTCCAACGCGCACGCCAACACGGGTGACGGGGTGGCGATCGCGTACCGGCGCGGCATCGCGCTGGAGGACATGGAGTTCTACCAGTTCCACCCCACCGGCATCTACCGCCTGGGGATCCTGATCACCGAGGGCGTGCGCGGCGAGGGCGGCATCCTTCGCAACGACCTGGGCGAGCGCTTCATGGAGCGCTACGCGCCGACGATGAAGGACCTGGCGTCGCGCGACGTGGTATCCCGGGCCATCAGCAAGGAGATCCGGGAAGGGCGGGGGATCAACGGCAAGAAGATGGTCTACCTGGATGCGACCCACCTGGGCGCGGAGGTGATTGAGGGGAAGCTGCCCGACATCGCCGACTTCTGCCGGACGTATCTCGGCATCGACCCGGTCAAGGAGCCGATGCCGATCCAGCCCACGGCGCACTACGCCATGGGCGGCATTCCCACCGACATCA
Source organism: Longimicrobium sp. (assembly GCA_036259455.1). GTDB lineage: Bacteria > Gemmatimonadota > Gemmatimonadetes > Longimicrobiales > Longimicrobiaceae > Longimicrobium. Next base: position 725 of record DATABT010000803.1, read on the forward strand.
ACTGCCGCGTGCTGCGCGATGGCAACGCGGTGCTCCCCGGCTTCTACGCGGCGGGCGAGGTGGCGTGCGTCTCCGTGCACGGGGCCAATCGCCTGGGCACCAACTCGCTGCTGGACCTGGTGGTGTTCGGGCGGCGGGGCGGCATCGCGATGGCGGAGTTCTGCCAGACGGCGGACCTGCCGCCGCTGCCGGCGAACCCCACCGCGTTCGCGGAGGAGCAGTTTGCGCGGATTCTGTCGGTGCAGAAGGGTGAGCCGGCGGCCAAGCTGCGGGAGGAGATGCAGGATGTGATGCAGGACGACGTGGGCATCTACCGCACCGGCGAGGGGATGGCCGCGGCGCTGGAGCGGCTGCGCGATCTGCAGAAGCGCTTCGCAGGCGTGGCGGTGGCCGACAAGGGCCGCCGCTTCAACACCGACGTGCTGGAGGCCTGGGAACTGAGCAACCTGCTGGACCTGGCGGAGGTGACCACCGTGGCCGCGCTCAACCGGCAGGAAAGCCGCGGCGCCCACATGCGCGAGGACTTCGAGAAGCGCAACGACGCCGAGTGGATGAAGCACACGCTCACCACCCGCCCGGCCGAGGGCGCGCCGATCGAGATCACCTACAAGCCCGTGACGCTTACGAAGTTCGAGCCCAAGGAGAGGGTGTACTGATGGCGGCCCCCACTGCTCAGCCGCGCCGCGCCACCATGGGCACCGCGGCCATCCGCGCCGCCAACGTGGCCGGCCACAAGCCGGTGACGCTGCGCATCCTCCGCTACAACCCGGACACGGACGCCAAGCCGACGTACCGGGAATACACGGTGCAGGCGGACCCCACGGACCGCGTGCTGGACGCGCTGAACACGGTAAAGTGGTACCAGGACGGCACCGTCACCTACCGCCGCAGCTGCGCCCACGGCATCTGCGGCTCGGACGCGATGCGCATCAACGGGGTGAACCGGCTCGCCTGCAAGGTGCTGATCAAGGACGTGGGCGAAAAGGTCACCATCGAGCCGCTGATGGGGTTCCGGGTGATCAAGGACATGGTGGTGGACATGGAGCCGTTCTTTGCCCAGTTCCGCTCCGTGCTCCCCTTTCTGGTCACCGATGCCGCTGTTCCCGAGGACGGCCGCGAGCGCCGGCAGAGCGTGGACGACCGCGAGCGCTTCGACGATACCACGAAGTGCATCCTGTGCGCGGCGTGCACCACCAGCTGCCCCAGCTTCTGGGCGGACGAGAACTTCGTGGGCCCCGCCGCCATCGTGAACGCCCACCGCTTCATCTTCGATTCTCGTGATGACGCGGCGGACGAGCGGCTGGAGATCCTGAACGACCGTGAGGGCGTGTGGCGCTGCCGCACCATCTTCAACTGCACCGAGGCCTGCCCCCGCGAGATCCGCATCACCAAGGCCATTGGCGAGGTGAAGAAGGCGATCCTGAAAGGCAGCCGCGACATCCCCATCCGCCAGGCCCCCGTCAGCCACGGGTGACAGGCGGCTGAACAATATGCACGAGAACCGGCCCCGCGGCGATGATGCCG
>DATABT010000804.1:0-5053 GCA_036259455.1 Longimicrobium sp.
GTTTGCGGGGCTTTCCGCAGTCGTTGCGGCGGGTTTACCCGCTCCGGCGAAGGGCTCGGTGACCGGCTCAGGGCCGCGCCGCCGCTTCCGCGGTGAGCGCGGCGCGCACGGGGAGGCTGCCGGCGCGCTGGAAGGCCTTGAGCGCCGTGATCACCTCCTCGTCGAAGGCGCAGTACTCCCCCTGCGTAGCGGTGCCGTGGCCCGCGCGCGCCAGCAGGTTGCGCAGCAGGCACACGTGCGGCCCCGCCGGCGCGGCGATGGGCTGCGAGCCGTTGGGGAGAAAGTGGTCCTCGGGGTGAAAGAGCGACATCCACACGCCGTAGACCCGCTCCAGCTCCAGGATGGGCTCCACGTGGTCTTCCACGTGCAGGTCCGCGTAGACGTCGTCGCCGCCGCCGTAGCCCGCGCCGCGCTTTACGATCAGCATTCCCGCGCCCTGCCGTCCGCGGCGGTCGCCGCCCGCCGCCTGCCCCGCCCTGAGCGACGCCAGCAGCCGCTCGCCGAACGGCCGCCCCGCCGCCGATGCGGCCTCGTAAGCGCGGGCCATGGCCTCCACCACCTCCGCGCCGGTGAGGATGTTGCCCTGCACGCTGTAGCCGGCGCCCGTGCGGTGCCCGGCCCACGCGCTGGTGCTGTCGCCCGTGAACGCGGCGATGCGGCAGCCGCGGTCGGCGATGGCGAACTGCCGGTACGCGATGCCGCTGTCGGACCTGACGAACTCGTCGCGCACTTCCTCCGCGGTGCGCCCGTCGCGCAGCAGCTGCAGCCCGAGGCGCTTGAACGACACGTTGGCCGCCGCCTGCGTGGCGATGGCCCCCGCGTCCGCCTGCGCCGCGGGGACGATGGAGCCGGCGCCCACCACGCGCGACTGCACCGCCACGCCCCAGAACCCCGTCGCCGGGTCGCACGCCACGATGCTGAAGGTGGAGAGCGGCGGCGTGCCCTGCGCCATGGCGGGCGCGGCGCCCAGGCAGAGCATCAGCGGAGCGAGGATGGGTGTGCGCATGCGTCGTCGTGGTTGATGGGGACCGGTTGCCACGTGCCATGCAGCCCCGCGCTCGCGCGGGTATGGCGCGTGCGCTGAAAGGTGCGGGATTCCGCCCCCGCAATCTGTCACCCGCGCCACGAATGTCCAGAGCCCCGCGCTTCCTTTTCGTGATCCTGACGATCATCCTCGCGATTCCCGCCGCGGCGCAGGAGGCGGCGGTGCTGCGCGGGCGCGTGGTGACGGCGGACGGGGGGCGGATGGACGGCCTGGCCGCGTTCGTCCGCTGGCGCGCGGCGGGGGCCCTGCGGACGGACTCGGCGGCGGTGGACCCGGAGGGGCGGTTCGCGGTGGCGGTGCCGGCGGACGCGGGGGATTCGCTGGAGCTGATCGTGGACGCGGCGGAGAGGTCGCGGCGCGCGTACCATCCCGCGCTGGCGCGCCTGCACCGGCGGGACGCGCGGGCGGCGCAGGGGATCGTCCTGGTCCCGCGGACGTGGACGATCGCGGCGGGGCGCTACGCGGGACGGACGGTGGACGTGAGCCCGCACCGCGCGCGGACCCCGGTGTGTCCGCGCTGCAGCGTGTTCTGGGTGCGCGCGCCGCCGCAGGGGCAGGACGCCGTGCGCTGGCAGGGGTGGCCGGCGTCGCGCTTTCCGCTGCGGTTGGGCTTCGACCGCGAGCACTCGGTTCCCGCCGGCGCGGCGCCGGATTCCGCGGCGTTCTGGCGCGGCGTGGACCGCGTGGAGGACGCGTTCGGGATGGACCTTTTCCGCCCCGTTCGCTATTCGCAGACGCTCTCCACGGAGCTGGACGAGAACGGGCCCGACGACGTGGTGCTGGTGGTCATCGACCCCAGCCTTCCCGTGGCGGGGCTCACGATGGTGCTGGGGCGGCGCGGGATCGTGGAGTACGCGGCGGTCAGCCTGCAGCGGCGGGGCGTGGTGCGGACGGACTACGGCCCCGAGCTGGTGGGGCACGAGCTGATGCACGCGCTGGGCTTTGGCCACACCTGCTCGTGGCGATCGGTGAGCGCGGACCTGCAGCGCTGCCCCGACCTGCGCACCCCCACGCCCTCGCCCGAAGACGTGGCGCACGCGCAGGTGCTCTACCGCGTGCGCGAACTGCAGCGCGACCCCACCCTGCGCTGGGGCTTGGACGCCGCCGTCGCCGGCGAGCGCGTGCTGGTCCTCGGCATTCCCGCGGAGGACCCGTAGAGAGGCTTCACCCCGCGTCCGCACACAGAAACAAACCCGGACGGTTCAACACCGCCAGCGGCGTTTCTCGTCGCGGGGGGCGGACGTTCTTCGAGCGGTGACGATCCCATCTTCACCACGGAAGCAGAGTGTCAGACAAGATGCGCTCTCAACAGGACTATTCTGATTGACCTCGCCCGTTCCGCGCGTTAGGTTGACGGTGACGAGGCAGGGGAGCCTCCATCCACCGGCTGCCGGTTCGCTTGATGTCTGAAAGGGTGCACGTCCTCTTCTTCTCCACCGAGCTGGGCAGGGGCGGCGCGGAAAAGCACCTGGTGCGCGTGGCCAACCACCTGGACCGCGGCGCGTTCCGCGTATCGGTGGCGCCCACGCGCGGCGGGGGCACGTTCGAGGCGGAGCTGAGGGACGACATCGGCCTCCACGCGCTGGGCACGCGGCGGATGATCCTCGCCCGCAAGCCGCTGCGCGCCCTAGTGGAGCGCATCCGCCCCGACGTCGTCTGCGGGGTGATGGACCACGCCAACGTGGTCGCCGTCCTGGCCTGCGCCGGCCTGCGCGGTGGCCCCGCCGTCGTCGGCAGCGTGCAGGACGCCATCCGCCTGCGCTACCAGGTCGACCGCTCGCACCGGCTGCGCGAACGCGCGCTGCTGGCTGCCCTCCCGTTCGTCTATCCCCGCGCCGACCACATCGTCACGCTTTCCGAAGGCGTGCGGCGCGACCTGCTGCAGATCGCGCCGCGCATTGCGGGCCGCGTCTCCGTCATCCCCAACGCCGGGCTGGATGGCGAGACGGCGGAGGCCGGCCCGGCCGAGCCGCGCCCGGACGGGCCCGTGATCGTCGCCAGCGGGCGGATGACGGAGCAGAAGGGGTTCGGCTACCTGCTGCAGGCGCTGCGCATCCTGCGGGAGCGGACGCCCGCGACGCTCTGGCTGCTGGGCGAGGGGCCGCTACGGGGAGAGCTCGAGGCGCAGGCGGCGCGCCTGGGGATCGCGGATGCCGTGCGGTTCCCGGGCTTTCGCGCGGACCCGCACGCCTTCGTGCGGGCGGCGGACGTCTTTGTCCTCTCCTCCGTATACGAGAGCTTCGGCAACGTGATCGTGGAGGCGATGGCGGTGGGGACGCCCGTCGTGGCCGCGGACTGCCCGTACGGGCCTCGCGAGATCATCCGCGACGGGGTGGACGGCGTGCTGGCGCCGCCGCGCGACCCCGCCGCCCTGGCCGCCGCCGTCCAGCGGCTGCTGGACGATCCCGCCCTGCGCCGCCGCCTGGGCGAGGCGGGGCGCGTCCGCGCGCGGGACTTTTCCGCGCCGGCCATCGCCGCCCGCTACGGCGACCTCTTCGAGCGGGTGCACGCCGCCCGCGCCGCAACCCGCGCCGGCTGACATGCGCCGGGACTCCCAGGCCGCGCCCCGAACGGAGGAGGACGCGTGAAGGTCCTGTACTTTGTCGCGACGCCACAGAACTTCGGCGGAAGCCAGCGCGCCATCACCACGCTGGCCGCCAACCTTGCGCCGGGGATCGAGGCGGAGGGCCTGTTCACCGGCGAGGGGCGGGCGGTGGACGCGTTCCGCGCGCGCGGCATTCCCGTTCACGTGCTCCCCGCGCCTCGCGCGCTGGGGCTGTACGAAAAGCAGCTGTTGCGCAAGAGCCGCGCGGGGCAGGCGCTGGTATTCGCCCGCGACCTGCTGCCGTACACGCTCACCCTGCGGCGATTTCTGCGGCGCTCCGGCGCGGACCTGGTGCACTGCGAAACCTCGCGCGGGGTGCTGCTGATCGGGCTGGCGGCGCGGTTGGCGCGGATCCCCGTCCTCTGGCACCTGCAGGGCGAGAACATCCTGGGGCTGCATCCCCACCTGAACCGGGTGGCGGGATGGATGTCGACCCGCCTGGTGAGTTGCGCGCAGGGCGTCGGAACGTCGCTGCCGTCCAGCCTTCCCGCGGAGTTCATCCGCTACGGCATCGAGCCGGGAACCCCCGGGCCGTCGGACGAGGTCCGCCGGCTGTGCGACACGATGCTGCGGGAGCGGGGGATGGAGCCGGAGGGGTGCTTCCGGTTCATCACGACGGCGTCCCTGGTGCCGTTCAAGGGGCTGCAGCACCTGGCGGACGGATACGGCGCGCTGCTGCGGGAGCGTCCGGAGCTGAAGGACCGCACCGCCTGGTTCATCCTGGGCGACCCGCGCACGCCGGAGACGCGCGAGTTCCGCGGCTGGCTGGCGGAGCGCATCCGCGCGGACGGGGTGGAGCGGAACGCGTTCTTCGTCGGGTGGCAGGACGATCCCATGGCGTGGATGGAGGCCACGGACCTGCTGCTGGTCCCCACCGTGCTTCGCGAGCCCTTTCAGTATCCCGGCGAGCGGCCCATCGAGCTGTTCTGCACGGAGGGGATGCCCATCGCCATCCTGGAGGCCATGCACGTGGGGCGGCCGGTGATCGCCACGCGCGTCGCCGGGGTGCCGGAGGCGGTGGTGGATGGACGGACGGGACTGCTGGTGGCGCCGGGGAGCGCGGAGGAGCTCGGGGAGGCGCTGGCGAAGCTGATCGACGATCCGGAGCTGCGCCGCGGGATGGGCGAAGCCGCCCGTGCCCGTGCCACCCTGTTCACCGCCGACCGCATGGCCGCCGAATTCTGCGACCTGTACCGCCGCATCCTGCACTCCGCGCCCGCGCCGGCTGCCCCCGCGCTCGCGTAGCCGCCGGGAAGGAGATCACGCGGAGACGCGGAGAAACGAGGGAGGAGATCGCGGAGAAGACGCCGTCTTCTCCGCGCCCGCCTTCGGGCTCACCCGTTCTTCGCGGACGGAAACGCGAAGAGGCCCGCCCCCAACCGGGGAGCGGGCCCTTCCGCGCT
>DATABT010000805.1:0-3121 GCA_036259455.1 Longimicrobium sp.
CGGCCGCCGCCCTCGCCTCGCTGGCGCTGCTTGCCGCGGCGTGGCCCGCTGCGATGGCGGCGCGGCGCGACCTGCACTCCGCGCTTACCGTCGGCGCCCGCGCCACCGCCGGCCCGGGAGAGACGCTGCTGCGCAAGGCGCTGGCGGTGCTGCAGTTCGCCGGCAGCGCCACGCTGCTGACCTGCGCCGTGCTCCTGCTGCGCGGCGGCTTTCCCCGCGCGGACGGCGGCGAGCTCGGCTTCGACCCGCGCGACACGCTCGCCTTCCAGGTACGCCTCCCCGCCGCGGACGATTCCGCCCGCGCCAGGATGCAGCAGGCGATGCTCGCCGCCGCCGGCCGCGTCCCCGGCGTCCGCGCCGTGACGGCGGCCACGCCCGGCGCGTGGCTGGGGATGGCGCCGGAGGATCGCCTCCGCACCCTGTGCGACGAGTGCGTCTGGGGCAACATGTACGCGCCGCAGCTGGTCGGGACCGTACGCCACCACGCCGTCGCCCCCGGCTGGTTCCGGTCGATGGGCGTGCGCGTGCTCCGCGGCCGCGAGCTGCGCCCGGACGACGGGCGCGCCGTCCTCATCAACGGCGTCTTCGCCGCCACCCTCCTTCCCCGGGCGAATCCGGTGGGGCAGCGCGTCGTCTTCCGCGGCTGGTTCGACGACCCGTACCTGGTCGTCGGCGTGGTGGACGACGCACGGGCGCCGGGGCCGGGAACGGGCGGCGCGCCGGAGCCGGCCGTGTACCTCTCCACCCTGCACCATCCGCCGCGCACCCTCGCCATCGCCGTCCGCACGCGGGGCGACCCCGCCGCACGCGAGCCGCTCCTCCGCCGCGTGCTGGCCGCCGCCGCGCCCGGCGCCCGCGTCGACTCCGGCGTGCGCATGGAGGCGCTGCTGGACCGGCACCGCGCGCCGCTGCGCTGGTTCGGCGTGGTGCTGGTGGTGCTCGCCGCCGGCGCGACCGCCGCCGCGGCCGGCGGGCTGTACGGGGTGATGTCCTTCAGCGTGGCGCGGCGCACGCGCGAGATCGGCGTGCGGATGGCCACCGGCGCGGCGGAGCGCGACATCCTGCGGCTGATCCTGCGGGAGGGGCTGCGGATTACCCTGATCGGCGGGATCGTGGGGAGCATCGGCGCCATCACGCTGGCGCGGGTGCTCCAGGAGCGGTTCTACGGCGTGGACCCGTTCGATGCGCCGACGTACCTCTCCGTCGCCCTCGTCCTCGCCGCCGTGACGCTGGTCGCCGCGTACCGCCCCGCCGTCCGCGCCGCCCGCGTGCACCCGGACCAGGCCCTCCGCGCGGAGTAGCGGCGGCTCGCGCGGCATCCATCGACCGAAAAACGCCCCGCGCGGATGGCTCCGCGGCGGGGCGTCGGACCTCGGACGGACGACCGTCAGTTGGAGCGCTGTCCGCCCGGCCGGGGCGCCGCGGCCCTCGTGATCTCCTGGATCTGCTCCCAGTTCTCCGCCACGAACTGCACGTTGGCCTCGTTGAACTGGCCCTGCGGCGACTGCCCGCGCCGCCGCATGTCCACCACCATCGTGGCCTGGATGAGCGCGGAGGTCGCCAGGGCGTACTCTTCGGGCGTAATCCCCGCGCGGTTCACCGCCTCGCGCGCGGCCGCCACGCCGTTCAGCTTCTGGTAGAGCAGGTTGGGATCCATGGTGGGAATGCGCATGGAGTCGCGCAGGTCCGGGCGGCGCATCTGCAGCTCGCCCAGGTTGCGCCCCGCCTGCACCAGCGCGCGCAGCTTGGGCAGCGTGAGGCGGTAGCTGTTCAGCGCCTGCGCCGTGACCGGCCCCTCCGCCCCCTGCGCGGCCGCCGCGGCCTCGGTCGCCTGCTCCGGCGTCATCGCGCTGTCCAGCACGGCCTGCTGCGGCGGAACGGCGGGCTGCGCCGCGTTCGGCGCCGCGGCCGTGGCGGGCGCCGTGCCGAACGAGGCGCTGTCCGCCGCCGCGGGCGCCGCGGCCGAAGCCGCCTCCGGGTCCTCACCTCCGCACGCGGCGGCCATCAGAAGCGCGCTGGCGGTGGCCAGGCCGCGAACGCGCAGGTCCTTCAGAATCACGGAATCCATCACCGGTTGCGGTAGATCAGAAAGGGGCGAAACCCGCCCGTGTCGCGCCGCAAGAGACTGCCCCGCGCCGGGTTGCGCAAGTGCCGGAGCCGCCGCCCTACCGCGGGTGGAGCAGGTTCGCCGCCCCGCCGATGGCCAGCCCCAGCAGCGCCCCCGCCGGAACGGTGACGACGTGGGCCGGCGGCGCGATCCACTCCTCGGAATGCGCCATCACCCACGTCCCGTACGCCGCGCCCACCAGCGCGCCCACGCCCAGCCCGATCAGCGGATACTTCCACCCCGAGCGGCGGGGGATGAACGTGGTATCCATCGCCTCCACCTCCGTTCCGGCGTTCCAGACCGCCCTCAGCGCCGCCGGGGGAACCAGCGTCCGCGGCAGCGGCGCGGTTGCGCAGAGGCCAGGCGGCGCGGACGGCTGCACCGCGGCGGCCGCGCTGGACGCAGGCGCCTGCGCGATGGCCGCCTGCGCGGCAAGCGCGATCGCGACGGAGCAGAACAGCAGCGGGCGGATCAGGCGGCGCATGGCGTCACGAGCGAAGGGGGGATGGATGATAGGATATGATTCGATCGGATAGACGCGCGGTAAACACATGTTGTGACAGCGTGGTGGGATCGGCCTCCGCCGGCGTCCCTTGATCCAGGGTGTGAGACACGGGCAGGGCCGCCGGTGATCCCGAATGCACCGAAGCCCCGGCGCTGGATGGCACCGGGGCTTCGATTCAGGAGCGGGAGACGGGACTCGAACCCGCGAGATTCAGCTTGGAAGCAAAGTGACGCCCATTTTGACCAGCGCGCAACAGCGCCCACCAGCGCAGAATCGCTGGCCAGCGCTAGAATTCATCCGTGGCTGCGCTGGTGGGCGCTGGGTGGAAGCTGGCGAACGCTGGTGGGCGCTGGTGCGCGCTGGCACTGATTCTGGCACTGCAATTCCTGCAATTTAGCCGGTTGGCTCGGATAAGATTGCATCCATGGAGGACGCAGGCGCCTTGGACGGGGTCGACCTGTTCGAGACACTGCGAGAGGCGGTGGCGCTCGCCTGGGAAGAGGCCGCGC
>DATABT010000806.1:0-3160 GCA_036259455.1 Longimicrobium sp.
ACCTCGCGACCTCCCCCAAAAAACCCTGGGGGAGGTTGGACTGACCTTTCCATCACACAGTGTGCGCGAAGCGTCGTTGGACTCCGGATGACTGTTGTCGCTCGAGGAGGAGACAAAAAAGACCCGGCGAGGACGCGTGTCCCCGCCGGGTCTCGTGGATCTGCCGGCCAGCGGTCAGCCGTTGGCGCGGCTGGACGAGCCGAGGTCGCGGCTGGCCCAGGGGTCCGAGCGCATCCACTGCTTGTCCAGCGGCGAGAACAGGAACACCAGGCCGCCGCGGCTGATCTTGGGAAGCAGCTCGCGGGCGCGGCCCTGCTCCATGGCCGGGCACCCCTCGCTGCGGCCGGCACGCGTGGCCGTTACGTACGGCGCGCCGTGCGCCACCACGCCGCGGGCGCGGGCCGCGCTGTTGTAGCGTCCGCTGAGCCCCTGCAGGCGCAGGCCCACCGAGGTGTAGCGCCGGCCGCCCGCCTTGCCGCTGAAGCCGTACGTCTCCTGCGCCAGGTACAGACCCAGCGAGGTGGCGTTGCTCCCCTGGCGGTTGCTGAAGCGCACCGGCTTGCTGTCGCTGGGCGAGGCGCTGCCGCGGCCGTGGGCCACCGTGAAGGGGCCGTCCACCACCGTCAGCTTTTCCATGTCGAACACGTAGCCGCGCGGGGTGGTGTTGCTCAGGCCGTAGTCCACGTAGTACAGGTACGGCTTCTTCACCTTTTCGGGATTGGCCGCCTTGTAGTTGTAGTACGCCTGGAACGCCATGCGCAGCGCGGACGGGTCGCTCTGGCGGCGCACCTGCTTGCCCAGGGTCTCCAGCGCCACCTGCACGCGCGTCCTCTCCACCGCGCTCTCCACGCCCACGCCGTTCAGCACGGCGCGCGCGGTCTGCAGCACCGGCTTCACCGTCGCCGAAGGCGCGGCCGCCTGCGCCGGGGCGGGCGCGGACTTGTTTCCGTCGTTCCCGTTTGCGATGGCGCCGCTGGCGCCCACGAACGTGGCGGCGGCGGCGAGCATCAGCAGGTGGTTGTTTCGCATCGCTGAGTCTCGTTGTCGTCGTCCGTTGCGCCGTCCCCGGGGGGACCGCGCACAAACGGTTGTTTTATGAGGGGGAAAGAAGCGCTCCCGCATCGCTGAACGGTACGGGAGCGCGCTTTCTGTCAAGTCAGCGACACGGCAAGGGCGAGTTTGAAGCACGATACGCAAGGGTATCCGTGGGTGGCATCCCCGTGGTTTCGGCGATGCGCGCTCCTCGCGCGCTCCGCGTCCTCCGGCGGGATCAGCCCCCTGCTTTAAGGGTGTCGGCTCAAACGATGGAGCCCCTGCCGTGTCGATGTGCTACCAATCTAGCGAACAGCTAACCGTATGTCAACCGGTAGGATACACGATTTTTTCACGTGGGCCGCGCCCCTCCGCGGATGTCCGTGAAACACCCACGCAGCGCGTGAGCCCCGCAGTTTTTTCGGTTGATGTTCGGTAGATGCGCCCCGAACGCGACGTCTCTCGCCGTTATGGCGCGGTGGAGCCTGGGCAGGGCACGCGCTCCAGGCGCAGCTCCAGCGCCTCGCGGTCGCCTTCGCCGCCGTCCAGCTGCACGGCAAGGGTATGGTCGTTCATGCGGCGGTAGATGATCCGCTTCGGATAGTCGTGCTCCGGGTCCTCGAACCGCGCCTCGCCGGCGGATGATGAGGGCGCCATGCGGAACCGGCCCTGCTCCCGGCCGAGAGGCGCGGGAAAGAGCGTGATCCCGGCGGAATCCGCCACGACGCGGCTGAACTCCCATCCGCGCGTGCGGCCGGTGTTGTCGTCCAGGTAGCGCGTGGTGGCCAGCATTACGTCGCTGTCCGCCGCGGTCCAGGTTTCCTCGATCGTCCGGTCCACCCCCGCGTCGCCGCGCCAGCACCCCGCCATGAACGCCAGGCGCGACACCGGGTCCGCCTCCTGCGCCCGCGCCGCGGAGGGCGTGACGGCGGCCACCAGCGCGAGCGTGGCGAGGACGATACGGGGGATCGGCGACCGAATGGGGGAGGGGATGATCATGGGCGGGCCTCCGGGAGGACGGGCGGGGAGAAAGTGCATCACCGCGCACGATGGGTCCCGCCCGCGCCGTTGTCCAGCATCATCCGCCGCTCCCGCTTGCCCGCGCCTGGGCGGAGGGGCAGTTTCTCGCGATGCCGACCGAATCCCTCTCCGTCCTCGCGCTGGCGGCCGTGTTCCTGGCGTCGGTGATCGGGGGCGGCATCAACGCCATCGCCGGCGGGGGCACGCTGCTTACGTTTCCCGCGCTGGTGGCGCTGGGCGTGCCCGCGCTCACCGCCAACGCCACCAGTACCGTCGCCCTGTGGCCCGGCGCGCTGGGCAGCATGTGGGGCTACCGGGGCGAGCTGCGCGGCGCCGGCGCCTGGGTCTGGCGGCTGACGCTCCCCAGCCTGGCGGGCGGCGCGGTGGGCGCGTGGCTGCTGCTGCGCACGCCGCCCGAACGCTTTGCCCGCATTGTCCCCTTCCTGGTGCTGGGTGCCACCCTCCTCTTCCTGGCGCAGGGGCGGCTGATGCGGCGCCTGCGCGAGCGGGGCGGAGCGGTGGCCGAAGTTCCGGCGGACCCGGTGGAGCGCGATCCGGAGGTAGCGCCGTGGCTGTTCGTGGCCGCGCAGCTCGCCATCGGCGTGTACGGCGGCTACTTCGGCGCGGGCATCGGCATCCTGATGCTGGCGGGCCTGGGGGTGATGGGCTTCACCAACATCCACCGGATGAACGGCCTGAAGAACTGGGGCGCCGTCTGCATGAACGGCGTGGCGGCGGTTACGTTCGCGCTCAGCGGCATCGTGAACTGGCCCGTGGCGCTGGCGATGGCCGCGGGCGGCACGCTGGGCGGCTACGCGGGTGCGCGCGTCGCGCAGCGCGTGGGGCAGCAGCGCGTGCGCCGGGCGATCGTGGCCATCGGCCTGGCCTCGTTCCTCTTCCTCCTCTTCCGCCCGCTCTGAAAGCGGCGGCGTTTCGGCGGAGGGCGCCTCTGCGAGGCGTTGGTTTCCTGAGAGGGTTTTGAAAAATCTCTCCCCGGCACGATGTCGGCAGTTCTCCCCCTCTCCGCGAGAAACAAGCGGGGAGGGGGCCGGGAGGGGGCCGGGGGGAGGGGCCCTCCGCCGGGGCCGGGATCGAGTGCCCAGTGCCC
>DATABT010000807.1:0-1675 GCA_036259455.1 Longimicrobium sp.
GGGACCAGCGCGACGACCAGGCCCAGCAGCAGCGAGCCCGCTAAGTTGACCGCGAAGGTGTGCCACGGAAAGGCGCCGGGCCGCGCGGGGCCCAGCGCCTGGCCCGCGGCATACCTCAGCAGCGAGCCCGCCGCCCCGCCCAGCGCGACGAAGAGCCAGGGCACGTCAGGGGATCGCCGCGCGGTTGTTGGAGCGGTCCATGTCGATCAGCACCCAGTCGGGGTCCAGCACCGCCTCCGTGGGCCGCGAACTCGTCACGATCTCCACCGTCTGGCGGCGGTCGCGCGAGTCCAGCGTGCGCGTCTGGTCGCCCACGCGAAGGACGACGGGCATCCACGCATCGCCCGCGCGCACCACCTCCACGCGCGTGCGCCAGCGGCCGCCCGCCTGCCGTGTCGTGGCGCTCGCGATGCCGTAGTCCAGCCTGTCCGTGCGCTGGATCCACTGGGCGAAGAACCAGTCCAGGTCGCGCCCGCTCACCTCCTCGGCAACGCGCTGAAAGTCCGCGCCGGTAACGTGCTGCAGCCGGTGGCGCTGGTAGAAGCGGCGCAGGATCTCGCGAAAGGTCTCGTGCCCCACCATCTCGCGCAGCATGCGGAAGACGGCGGAGGCCTTGGTGTACGTCATCGCGCTGTAGGCGCGCGGGGAGGAGAAGTTCGCGCCCGGCTGCCCGATGACCTCCGCCGCGTTCTCGCGCTCCAGCCGCTCCAGCCCCGCCATGGTCGCGCGCCAGACGGCGGTGTCGCCCTTCATCTCCCGGTACCAGCTGCCCATGAACGAGGTGAAGCCCTCGTCCATCCACCCCTCGCGCCACTCGTTGTTGGCCAGAATGCCGTGCAGGTACTGGTGTATGGTCTCGTGGACGATGAGCCCCTCGGAGGCGGAGCCGTTCATGATGAGCATGGGGAACTCCGTCCCGCCGCTCTCCAGCCGGTGCAGGTTGGTCAGCTGGGGCCAGGGATAGGGCCCGAACATCGTCTCCAGCCAGGTGAGCGCGTCCCAGGTGCGGCGGGCGGCGGCGCGCTCGTCCCAGGCGGTGTCGCCGGGGAGGTAGAGGACGTGGATGCCGGGCGCGGAGTGGGCGCCCGAGGCCTCGTCGATGATGGTGCGGACGACGAACTCGTGGATGTACTGCGGGTTCGCGCTCCACGCGAAGTGGTGCACGCTGTCGGCGTAGAAGCGGACGCGCTTGCGCCCCTGCCCCGCGTCCGCGGCAAGGAAGCCGAGCGCGTCGGCGGCGGGGGGCGGGGGATAGCCGGTGCCCAGCACGCGCTCCCGGTAGCCGGGATCGCCCTCCACGGCCACGCCCGTCGCGCCGATCACCTGGTCGGCGGGGACGTCGAGCGTCACGTCGTAGCGCCCGAACTCGCCGTAGAATTCGCCCTGCGGCAGCAGCGGCTGGTACGCCCACCCCGTGCGGTCGTACACGGCGATGCGCGGATACCACTGCGCAAAGTCGAAGTGACGGCCGCGGCGCCCCTGCCGGCGGGGCAGTGTGGAAAGGCGCGCGTCCCAATCCATCATCACCTCCACCGACCCGCCCGGCGCGAGCGGCCGCGCCAGGGGGAGCGCGGCGACGGTGCTGTCCGGTGCGCCCCGTCTACCCGGGCGCGCGGCGGCGCCATTCACCGACACCGACGTGAAGCGCTCGAACGCGTGGTCCTGCGGCCCCAGG
>DATABT010000808.1:0-1717 GCA_036259455.1 Longimicrobium sp.
CCAGCCATGAGCGTGGGTGAGTAGATTTCTCAGTCGGCGCAACAAGATCCTGCATGAGGCAAGTCCTCGTGGGCGCCTCCTTCGAAATGACAGCTCACGGCGCAGACTTCGTGCGTGCAACGAAATCCGCGATGAACCTGATTTGATTTGATTTCCTGAGTCATTCGGCGCTGCGCGCACCCTGTAGAATGAAAGTCGGTCGCGCCGCGGCTGTCATTTCGAAGGAGGCGCCCGCTTGATCACCGCCGGTGCAGGACCCCGCGGCGCCGACTGAGAAATCTACTCACCCGGACAGGTGCCGCGCCCGCGTCGACGGACTTCGCCCGCCTCCTTTTCCATTCAGAGAGGAACGCCTTCGCGGAACCTGAAGGGGACGCATTCGCTTGCGGCGCGACCGAAGGATCTCCTTTCCGCGCTGAGGGGCCGGTTCCGTGCCCCGGAGCCGGCCCCTCAATCGTGCTGGCGAGATCCTTCGGCCGGCGCGAGAGCCCGCGGATCAGAGGCGCAGGCGCAGGCCGACGCCGATGACGACGTACTGCACGGTGTCGCTCCCCTCGATTCCTTCGAGGTCGAACTCCGCCTCGTGCTGCCGGAAGCGGATCATGGGCACCACGCTCAGCTGCGGGCTGATGTCGGTGGCGAAGCCCACGCCGGCCTCGAAGCCCAGCGCGTCCTCTGACTCGATGCTGACCGACGCGCCGTCACCGCTGGCGGAGATCTCCAGCGAGTTGTACAGCACGCCGGCCTCGATGAACGGCGTCACGTTGCGGTACTGCGGCACGGTGGCGGAGAAGGAGATGCCGGCGCGGAAGCCGGAGTCGGTGGCGTCGGCCTCCACGCCTTCTTCCTCCACGTTGGCGCTGAACCGGAACATCTCCCACCCGGCGTAGACGCCGATCTGCGGCGTGACCATGGCCATCACGCTGGCGCCGATGCCCAGCCCGTTCTCGAAGGTGTCGTCCTCGTTCCAGTCGCCCGTGGGTATGGCGTACCCGCCGCGCACCTCCAGCGCGAGCGGCGGCGTCTGGGCCGTCGCGGGCTGAAGGGCGGTGAACAGGGCACCCGCGGCCGCGAGCAGATGGATCCGGCGCATGTGTTTTCTCCAGATGGACGTGAGATGACGGGATCGCCCGCACGGGGTGCGCGGGCAACCGGTAGAGCGTCGGCGTACTTCAGGGGAAGTTCGGCCGGGCGGTAGGACGATGGAGCGCTGGAGAGCTTCCCGGCCGGCGCGCACGATACGCGTCATCCGGTGCGGGGTCAAGGATTCCGGCCTGCGCCTGTCTGGATTTTTCGCCGGATGCCGGGGCGGGATGGACCGATCCCGGTGCGGCGCCGTATCCTATCCCCGGATCATCTGTTTCTTCCCGCCCGCCCCGCCTGCCGGGGCGCCTGCCGCGGGGCCCTCCGCAGCTCCCGTGTAATGTTTCTTTCGCGGCCGGCAATCTGGTGAGCGAAGACCGTTCGCCCCGCCCCTGGAGCACATGCCCAGTCCAATGCACCGACTCGCCCACGACGAGGGCGCGCAACATCGCTTCCCGACGCGGCGGAGCCGGACGTGCTGCGCTGGTGACGGGCGCGGCGCGCACGACGTGGCGTCGGAATGGCGCAACGCGGCGGGTTCGCTGCCCTGGGGGTCCGCCGCTCCGTCCCACCGGGCTTCCGGGGATCCCCCCGGGATCCCCCCCCAAAAGCAATCATCACGCAGGGTTAGCAG
>DATABT010000809.1:0-6258 GCA_036259455.1 Longimicrobium sp.
GAAATGCCACAAGCCCCGCCCTGGGCGCGCTGCGCTTGCCCGGCGGGGCTTCACCTGCTCGCGCGATAAACTGTACGCCCATCCACGGGCGTTGGCCGCGCGAGCGGTTGAAGCCCGGTTCCGCGAGCGTAGCGAGCGGAGACCGGGCTTATGGCCTTTCTAGCCGCGGGTTTCAACCCGGGGTGGGCCGGGCGAGAACCCGATTGTTCACCCGGTGGTGGGGCGGGGCGTTGCCGGATCGGGCGCATCGCGGTGGCATCACGCCCCGCCCATCCCCAATCCACCTCCCAGCCGCTCCGCCAGCAGCGCCGGATCGGCGTAGGTGTCCAGCCCCAGCCGCACGGTGTGGGCGGGGAGCAGCGCCGCCTCGCGCAGCAGGGCCAGCACGCGCGGCGCGCAGCCGCGGTCCGCCAGCAGCCACGGCGACTGGCGCAGCAGCGCGCCCAGCGCGTCCGGCGCGCGGAAGGGGGCGAGCGCCGTCGGCTCGTCGGCGTGCACGCGGGGAAAGAGGAGGCCGGCCAGCGGCGCCGTCCGCCGCCACGCGCCGGTAAAGCGCGTGCGCGGGTCCGTCGATCCGCGGCGGCGGTGGACGACGCCCTCCTCCCACCCCTCGTCCAGGTGAAAGGGGCGGGGAAGCCCCTCCACCGCGATGCGCCCCTCCGCGTCGCGGTGCAGCACCACGTGGTCGTCGGAGACGTAGCTCCACCCGGCGCGCACCAGGTTGGCGCAGGTGGTCGTCTTTCCCGCGTGGGTGTCCCCCACCAGCAGCCACGCCCGCCCGCCCGGCGGCGCCACCGCGGCCGCGTGCACCAGCGCGCGGCCCATCCGCCCGAGCAGCAGCGCGCAGGCGAGCGTGGCGGACGAGTACAGCGCCCACATCACCCGCTCCGCGTCCCCCTCCAGCGGCGCGCGCAGCTCCGCCACGCCCTCGTCCAGCCGAACGACGCCGTACACGCCCGCGCGGCCGAACATCCGCGCGCGGTCGCCCTCCACCCACGCGTCCACCCGCCCCAGCTCCATCGTCCGCTCGACCGACGGGCGCGCGGGCGGGTCCCCGCCTTCCGTGGAAAGGACGCGGATCACGGAGCCGGACGGGTCCGCCGGCGTGTCGAGGGGGACGAGCGGAAGCCAGCGCTCCAGCGCGGAAAGGAGGCGCGGGTGCACCTCCATCCTCAGCCGGCCGTCTTCCAGGAGAGAGCGGACGATCACGCGCGCGAAGGAAAGGGGATCACGCGCGCAGGGCGAAGGGGTTCATGCGGTCGGGCGGGGCGGGCTCGGCGGCCGGATCGCGGACCACCCACGCGTGCGCCACGATCGGCGTTTCCCCGCCCTCGCCCGCGCGCACGCCGATGCGGACGACGGCGGGAACCCCGTAGCGGCGCAGCGCCAGGCACGTGGCCACGCTGCGGTACAGGCAGGTGTTCCGCCAGGGGGAGCCGGGGACGGCCGCCAGCACCCTGACGCCCGTGATGGCCGCGCGCACCACGCCGCGGGGCGGACGTGGGTCCACCGCCGCGTCCGCGGGGGGAACCAGCAGCTCCCGCCAGCGGTCGCCGCGCAGCCACAGGGGCACGCGCAGCGCCGACCACGCGCCGGTCAGCGCCGCCCCCGCCAGCCGCGTCACGCCGCCTCGCCCCCGCCGGGCGTCACCAGCCCGCGCTCCGCCAGGTCGGCCAGCAGCCGGTCCACCTCGGCCGCGGCCGTCTCGCGCTCCACGTCGAAGTGCGCGCACAGGTCGTCCACCAGCGCGTCGCGCCCCAGCCCGCGCTCCAGCCCCTTGTAGATGGCGGCGGCGGTGGCGTTGAGCCGGTAGTAGTTCTTGGTGTCCATGTGCAGCAGCACCGCCTCGCCTTCCAGGTGGGCGGCCAGCACGTCGTCGGGAACCCGGTGGGTGCGCGCGTCGTCGGTCATCGGATGGATTTGTGGGATGCTACTGCGCCACCGAGGGCCGGCGCGGAAAGCCGCCCTGGATGGGGATCACGTTCACCGTCTGCGGGGCGGCCGGGTCGATCCACACCAGCCGCGTCTGGCTGTTGGCCATGAACTCGGTGTAAACCAGGCGCCCGTCCTTCGTCCACGACGGCTCCGCCTCCGTCCCCGTGCGCGTGCTCAGCTTCGTCACGGTTCCGTCGGAGACGCGGGCCAGGAAGATGGCGGGGTCGCCCTCGCGGGTGCTGGCGAACGCCACCCACTGGCCGTCCGCGCTCCACGCCGGGTCCACTTCCGCCGCGGGGCCGCCCACCAGCAGCTGCGGCTGCTGCCCCAGCGTGAGCGTGTACACGTCCGCCGAGCCCGTGGCCGTGCCCACGAACGCCAGGCGGGCCCCCGTGGGCGCCCACGAGGGCGACGTCTCGGGGCTCCCGCCGAAGCCGAAGTTGGGCGCCGCCTGCGCCGCGCCGCCGTTGTCGGCCTGCGCGGTCCACAGCTTGGCCACGCCGCTGGGGTCGGTGGCGTACGCCAGCCGCTGCCCGTCGGGCGAAAGCGCGGGCGCCGACTCGGAGCGCGTGGTGGTGGTCACGCGCGTTTCCGTTCCCCCGGCCAGGGGAATGGAGTACAGCTCTCCGTTGCCGTGGCGGAAGGTGACGAACACCACCTTGCCGCCGCCTGCGTTGGGGTCGCGGTCGTCGGAGGCCTGCGTGGTGAGCCGCGTGAAGTCGCCGCCGTCCAGCGCCACGCTGTAGATGTCGCGGTTGCCGCTCACGGCCATGTCGAACACCACGGTGGGCGGCGGGCTCACGGTGAGCGTGAGCGTGCCGGTGCGGTCGCCGGAGGTAGCGCGCACCTGCACCTCGCCCGCGGCCAGCAGCTTCAGCGTGCCGCCGTCCACCACCTGCGCGGCGTTCGCGGGGGTCACGGTGAGCGTCACCTGGCCGGGCGCCACGGACTGTCCGTCCGCGGTCGCGGCGATGGTGATAATCTCGCTGCGCTCCAGCCGTCCGGCGGAGGTGAGCGACAGGGTCGTGGGCTGCGGAATCACGGGAGGTCCGCCGCCTTCGCCGCATGCGGCCAGCAGCGCGGCCGCCAGGGTGGCGAGAAGGAGGGGCCGAAAGGAGAGGTTGGCGAGCACGGCAGGGCGGGGTGAGGGAGTGCAACGCGGTCTGCGCCTGTAAGATGGGCTGTTACCGCGCCGCGCACCAGTGGCGCGGGGCCGGAAATACACCGCGTGCGCGCGCGTGTGCCTCGCCCGACCCATCCATCCTTTGCTCACCTCCCCGTCACCCCCCCCGACCCACATCCTCCCCGGTAGCAGAGTCCCTCAACTTGTCTTCGTCTGCATCCGCGGCTCCGGAATCATCGATGACCACGGCGGAGACGCGGAAAACGGTGTCAGGTTTTACCCGGTTGGCGACCGGCATTGAAGCAGATCGCCTTTTTTCATCTTGACTGTTTTGATCCGCTGATCAAGCCGATCTAAACATTTTAAGAAACAAAGTGGGGCCGCGGGAAAGCGGAAGTCCCCGCGTGAGCGGGTTCCGGAGACTCGTCACGAGTTTTTTCGTTTTAATCGTCCGGTAATGCTGGGCCGTTCATCATAAAGGAGCGCCTTGGCACCCCTGTTCAGCCGCCGTGGATTCAGGTGGTTTGAGTACATAAATCGTTTGTATAGCGGTATTTACAAGGGTTGAAAGCGATCGGACAACAAAACTCTGGCGCTCGAGGAGTAGGTCGGTTATGGTGTGGGTACAGCAGGTGGCGTCCGGTATAAAACAACGGTTTACTTCGCTCTGATCCGCGTTCTTGTAGCAGCGGATCGCGAGGTGGGGCAGCCGTGACGGAACAGTCGAAAGATTCTAATAGGCCACGGTGAGAACATTGGGTTCCCGCCGTGGCTCTTTGGCCCCCCGGTGCCCCCGGCCGGGGGCCATCCGCTCACGAAGGGAGGTTCGTCCGATGCGTTCAGCGCCCGGCGCAACGCGGCTGCGTGCCGCCGCCTTCTTCACCGCCACGCTCGCCGCCGTGCCACTGGCCGCGCAGCACGAGCACCATCAGCCCAGCGGGCAGACGCCCGCCCCGCCCGCGGCGCGGCCGGCCGAGCAGCCGGCTACCGCGGCGGATTCTACGGCGGTCGTCCGCGCCAACGTGCGCTTCGCGTTTCGCCCCGTGACCGAGGGCAAGACGGCGGTGCAGGTGGGGGATGAAGGCGAGCTGCGCATCACCGTCACCGACCCCGCGACGGGGCAGCCCGTGCGCGGCCTGCTCCCCATGGGGTGGATCGACTACCGCGCCAGCACGGCGGCCACGGCGCCGGATGCCTGCCGGCAGAAGGTGGGCGCGTTCCTGGACGGGACGCTGCACGTAAAGCACGGGCAGATGAACATCACCCAGCCCGTGGAGGACCTGAACGGGCACTACCTGCTGGCCCTCGCCCGCTCCCCGCAGGTGGTGGTCATCGACCCCGTGAAGGGCTTCGGGCGCACGCGGCTGTACACCACCGTCATTCTTCCCGGCGTGGGGGCGGACTGGGCGAGCACGGCCGACGACCGGCGCGTGTTCGTCACCGTTCCCGGCGACGGGCAGGTGGCGGTCATCAACACGCACAGCTGGCGCGTGGACACGCTCCTCGACGCCGGCAAGGCGCCCACCCGCGTGGCGATGGACGGCGCCGGGCGGCTGTGGGTGACGGACGACGCGGGCGCGGAAAGCACCGTGCGCGTGTTCGACGCCGAGTCGCTGCGCGAACTGGCCGTCATCCCCGTGGGCGCGGGGCCGCACGTGCTGGCGTTCTCCGCGGACGACGGGCTGGCCTTCGTCGCCAGCCGCGGCGCGGGGGAGGTGATCGTGATCGACGGGCAGGCGCTGCGTGCCACGGCCGCCGTCACCACGGGCGACGGGCCCGCGGCCATGGCGTGGTCCACCGCGCGCAACGCCCTCTTCGTGGCGAACGAGGGCGACGGCACGGTGGCGGTGATCGATCCCGCCGCGCGCGCGGTGACGGAGACCATCCGCTTCGCGCCGGGCATCAACTTCATCCGCTTTCCCCCCGCGCCCGTGCACGGCGAGGGGCACGCGATGCACGGCCCGGCCCCGGACGCCACCCGCCTGGCCTTCGTCGTCAACCCGAGCGAGGGGACGCTGCAGATCTACGACGCGGTGGCCAGGCAGGTCATCCGCACCCTGAGCGGCGCGCCGCAGCCGGACCAGATCGGCTTCAGCGCCAACTTTGCCTACGTGCGCACGGCGGGGACGGCCGCGGTGGCGCTGATCCCCCTCAACAATCCCACCTCCGGCGCGGTGGGGCCGCACGACTACTTCCCCGCCGGGGGGCAGCAGCCCGGCTCCGTCACTGGGCGCGGGCTGGGCGACGTCATCATCACGCAGCCGGGGATGCACGACGCCGTCTACGTGCTGAACCCGGCGGAGCGGATGATCTACAGCTACCACTACATGGAAGGGATGCCCGTTCCCCACGGCGGGCTGACGACGTACGGCTTCGAGCCGAAGGCCATCCGCACCGTCAGCCGGCGGATGCGCGAGCTGGAGCCCGGCGTCTACGCCGCCACGGTGCGGCTGGAGCGCGACGGCAACTACGACCTCATCGTCCGCATCCCCGATCCGTACGCGCTGGGGTGCCACGCCTTCAACGTGCGCCCCGATCCCGCCCGCGTGGCGGACCGGCTGCGCATCGTTCCCGGCAGTCTGCGGCTGCGGCGTGGTCCCAACACCATCGAGTTCCGGCTGACGGACACGCAGACGGGCGAGCCGGTGGAGCGGGTGGACGACGTGATGGTGCAGTTCGCCGCCACCAACGGCTTTACGCACCGCGCCGTCGCGAAGCCCACGGGCGGAGGCGTGTACGAGGTGGCGGTGGAGCTGCCCGACAGCGGCGTCTACTACGCCAGCTTCGAGGTGCCCTCGTACGGCATCACCCTGCGCGACCGCTCTCCCGTGATCTTTCATGCCGACGGCGAGAGCTGACGCCGCCCCCGGGCTCTCCGGCGCCGTGGCGCCGGAGTACCTGGAGGAGCATCGCCTGGCCCCCCTTTCGTGGGAGGCCGGGCGCCTGCTGCTGGGCTACGCCGGGCGGCCGGACCCGCAGGCGGTGGCGGAGCTGGAGGCGCTGTTCGGCGCGGCGGCGGAGCTGCGCGAGCTGGACGAGGAGGAGCTGGCCGACGCCATCGAGCGCGCCAGCGGCCGCGTTGAGCCCACCGCCGCCGCGCTGATCGCGGACCTGGGCGCATCCACGGACCCGGCCACGTCGGACGAGGGCGCGGCGCACGACCTGGAAGCCATGGCCAACCAGGCCCCGGTCGTCCGTCT
>DATABT010000810.1:0-5130 GCA_036259455.1 Longimicrobium sp.
CCCTCTCCGCGAGGAACGAGCGGGGAGGGGAGAATTCGATCGCGCTTTGACGAGGCTCGTGAAAGGGCAGAATCCCGGGGGAGGGTTGAGACTCTCCGGAGCATCGGCGAAACCCAGCGGCCTCGACGTCACGATGCGCGATCCGTAGCAAGCTGCCTGCGACAGACAGGTGCCAGGCGCGCGCCAATGAAAATCTCTCTCCGCCCGTGCTCCGGAGCCTTTCCGCCCGCGGAGGGTATGCGGGCGGCTCGCGAACTCCACGATCCATCCACCGCCAACGTTCATGACCCGAACCCGACTGCTGCTGCCGGCGCTGCTCGCCGCGCTCCTTGCCGCCCCCGCCGCGCACGCGCAGATGCAGGCGCCGCAGCGGTTCACCCGGGCGGACAGCCTGCGGGGCTCCATCGGCCCGGCGCGCGCCTGGTGGGACGTGGCCTTCTACGACCTGCGCGTGGCCGTGAACCCGGCGGACAGCACCGTGCGCGGCTCCAACGCCATCACCTACCGCGTGCTGCACCCCGCGCGCGAGATGCAGATCGACCTGCAGGGGCTGGAGGTGGACAGCATCGTCCAGGACGGCCGCACCCTGCGCTGGCGGCGCGACGGCGACGCCCTGTTCGTTACGCTGGAGGCACGGCAGGCCGCGAACGCGGTGAAGACGGTGGCGGTGCACTATCACGGCCGTCCCAGGGTGGCGCGGCGGGCGCCGTGGGACGGCGGCTTCGTGTGGACGCGCGACCCCGCCGGCGACCCGTTCATCGCCACGGCCGTGCAGGGGCTGGGCGCCAGCGCGTGGTAGCCCAACAAGGACACGCAGGCCGACGAGCCCGACAGCATGCGCATCGCCATCACCGTGCCGCGGGGGATGACGAACGTGAGCAACGGCCGGCTGCGCGGCACCACGGAGAACGCCGACGGCACCACCACCTTCGAGTGGTTCGTCGCCAGCCCCATCAACAACTACGGCGTGGCGGTGAACGCCGGCCGCTACTCGCACTTTTCCGACGTCTACGAGGGGGAGAAGGGGACGCTCACGCTGGACTTCTGGCCGCTGGAGATGCACGAGCAGGCCGCGCGGCGGCACTGGGGGCGCGACGTGAAGCCCATGCTGCAGTGCTTCGAGAACTGGTTCGGGCCGTTCCCCTGGTACGAGGACGGCTTCAAGATGGTGGAGACGCCGCACCTGGGGATGGAGCACCAGAGCGCGATCGCGTACGGCAACGGATACCGCAACGGATACCGCGGCCAGGACCTCTCCGGCAGCGGCCGCGGGATGTCGTGGGACTACATCGTCATCCACGAGGCGGGGCACGAGTGGTTCGGCAACCACATCACCACGCGCGACATCGCCGACATGTGGGTGCACGAGGGCTTCACCACCTACAGCGAATCGCTCTTCGTGGAGTGCCGGCAGGGTGCGGAGGCGGGCGCGGAGTACGTGATCGGTTTGCGCAGGCAGGTGCGCAACGACGGGCCCATCATCGGCACCTACGGGGTGAACGCCGAGGGCTCGGGCGACATGTACTTCAAGGGCGCCAACATGCTGCACACCATCCGCCACGTGATCGACGACGACGCGAAGTGGCGCGGCATTCTGCGCGGCCTGAACGAGACCTTCGGCCGGCAGACGGTCACCGGGCAGCAGGTGATGGAGTACATGTCGCGCCAGGCGGGGACGGACCTGGGCCCCGTCTTCGAGCAGTACCTCACCACCCCGCGCATTCCCGAGCTGGAGTACCGCATCCAGGGGAACCGGCTCTCGTTCCGCTGGACCAACGTGGTGCCGGGCTTCGACATGCCCGTGCGGGTCACGCTGGCGCCCGGGCAGTACGAGCGCATTCAGCCCACCACCGCGTGGCGCACGGCCGAGCTGCGCGGCGTGACGGCCGCGGACTTCCGCGTGGACCCCAACTTCTACGTCACCGCCCGCGACGGCGACGCCGCGCCGCCCGCGCCCGCCCGGTAGGAAGAGTCACGCGGAAGATGCGGGGGAAGCGAGGGGACGCGGAGCCGTGATGGCGCCTCCGCGTCCCCATTCTTTTGGTTCATTGCGGGATTCGTTGCACCGGACCGTGGTCTGTGGTCCGCGCACCGCGCGTTGTCGTTCCGCGGGAGGCGCCTGATGGATCCGCGCCGGCGCAGAACCTTCAGCGCCGGCCGGGGAATCTGCTCACCCATGCTCGTGGCTTGCGTCCGGTCGCGGACTCGCCCGGTCCGTACGCCGCACGTGGGCGCGTGCGGGGCGGAAAACCCGCGGGGCCGGGATCCAGCACGCAGGCCGGGCACCCGTACCGGAGAGTAGAGTTCTCCGGCGCCACGGAAATCCTGCACCGGCAGTGATCGCGCGGCGCCTACTTCGAAAAGACAGCGGCGCGGTCGCGTGCAACCAGATCGGCGATGAACCTTTTTTCCTCGTCCTGGCCCCGATGAAGGCACCGTGGGCGTGGAGACGCCTCCGCGTCCACTCTTCGTTCCTCCGGGTCCTCCGCCTGCCACGGTGGCTAGAGCGTCCAGCACCCGCGTGGCGGATGCGTGGCAGAGCAGTCCTCCCCCGGGCCTTACGGGAGATGCCCGGCGACCCGCGCCGAGATCAGGTTGCGCAGCCGGGGCGTGTGGCGCTCGAAAAGCCACCAGGCGCAGTAGGCGGCGGCGTACGACAGCGCAACGAACGCTGCGTACAGGCTCACCGTAGCCACCGACACCTCGCCCTGCGCCCGCGGCATGCCGAACGCCCCGCGCGCGAAGTTCATCACGGGCATGTGAAAGAGGTACAGCGAGAACGAAAAGGCGGCGAGGCCGTGCGCCACGCGCCGTAGTCGCGGACGCGTCGACCAGGCGGGCGCGCCCCGGATGCGGGCCAGCAGCAGCCCCGCGGCCGTGACCGCCGCAAAGGTGTAGCCCATCCAGATCGTGGGCGTCGCGCCGGACACCGCGGAAAGCGAGGCCAGCACCACCACGGCGATCGCCAGCGCCGGCCCTCGCCGCCCGGTACGGAATGGGTACGCCGCCGCGGCACCCAGCATCCACGCCCCGAAGTAGGCGAGCATGCCGTTGTACGCGAACCGCTCGTGGAGCCCATACGCCACCAGAAGCGCCGCGCCGGCGAGGGCCGCGATGCGCGTCCTCGTCGTGCCCCCCCGCAGGGCGATAAAGAGCATCGGGAACAGGGCGTAGTAGAACGCTTCGTTGGCGATGCTCCAGATGGGCCCGTCGCTGCAGATGGGGCGCACCACCACGTTCTGCAGGTACAGCAGATTGGCGATCACGTCGCGCGGCCCGGGGAGGCAGCCTTCCGTTTTCGCGGTGTAGCTCACCCCCCACAGCCCTTTTGAAGCGTATGCCGCCGCCACCGAGAACAGCACGGCCGGCACCGTCACCATGGTGAGCCGCGAGAAGCGGTTGATGCCGTATCTGCTCCAGAAGCGCCGGCCGGGATCGGGGGTGTTCAGCACCTGGCCGCCAATCAGGTAGCCGCTCAGGACAAAGAACACGATCACCGCCATGGTGCCCCACGACGACACCGCCATGACGAGCGTGGCCGCGAGGGGACCGGACTCGGCCTGCACCGCGGATATTTCGCCGATGGTATGCAGCCGGGCGTGCACCAGCACCACCAGCCCCGCCGCTACCGCGCGCGTAAGGTCCAGCAACTCGCTGATGCCACCGGCCAGGTAGTGGCCGGGCGGCCGGGCGTGGGCGGCCGCATCCGCGCCAGCCGCGAACAGAGCCGGCACGCGTACGTGCTCCGGCTGCATCACCGGCGGGCGTTCGCTCATTGGCCTTCCGGAGAGAGGATGAGCCGGATTCCCGGGACGGCGCCGTGGCGAAAGCGGCGAGCACGCGGAGAAAAGACCTGGATCCGACGCACATACGGTAACCACCCAGGCACTCACGCGCAATAAGTAACTGAATAGGAGCGCATCCATTTGCACAGAATTGCAGCGGCAAAACGCTCCTTTCATTGATCCCCGCAGGCTCGCGACTCCAGCGAATCCGCCACTGCGGCGCCTCGTTCCTTTCGAGACCTTTCGATTTCACGCGCAAAAAAACGGCTAAACGGAGCGAGGACGGGGAGACGTGATGCCATCTCCGCGTCTCCCATTGTTTCCTCCGCATCCTACGGAGGCGGGGACGGACCTGGGCCGCGTCGTCGAGCAGTACCTCCTTACGTCACCGCCCGCGACGCCGACGCCCCGCCGCCCGCGCAGAACCGAAAGAAAACCAGGCGAAGGAAAAGAAGGACGCGGGGGCGGCACACGCCTCCGCGGCGGCTGGGGCGGCTCCCACCGCGAGCACCGGTTCGGCGAGGTGGACACGCGCCCGTACAACTGGACCCCGGCCGGACGCCATCGATTCCAGGCCGCGCTGGTGGCGGCCGGCTTTCCGGCCGCGAAAATCGTCGTGGAGGGCAACCACTTCCACGTCCGCGCCAACGCCTCCTTCTTCTCCACCTGCGGAGGATGAGCCGCATGAACAATCTTCGACTGATCCTCGCCGCCGTGCTGGCCGCGGCGTCCCCCGCGGCGGCCGGAGCCCAGGCAGCGTACCCGTGGCACGACCGGGTGCGGCCCTCCGTGACCGCCCAGGCGTCGCTGGACATGGCGAGCCGCGACTGGGTGTACCGCTACACCGTGAGCAACGGCGCGGGCGCCGAACAGCGCATCAACACCTTCATGGTCGCGCTGCCCGCCCCCGCGGCCGCCGTGGCCGCCCCCGCGCCGTGGACCGCGATGTACGAACCCGGCGCACCCCACGCCCTGTGGTTCGCCGACGGCGAGGTGGACCCCGCGTGGGTCCCCACCTGGGACGGAGACGTGGCGAGCTTCGTGAGCGAGATCGCGCCCGGCGGCACCCTGGCCGGGTTCGAGCTGCGCAGCCCCTGCGCTCCGGCCGCGGCCGTGGGCTATCTGGCGCTCGGCTACAACCACATGCGCACGGTGGACGACGATACCGTCGCGGGCCAGGTGCCGAGGCGAGTCCCGGGACGTGCGGCCAGCCATGAGCGTGGGTGAGTAGATTTCTCAGTCGGCGCAACAAGATCCTGCATGGGCAAAGTCCCCGCGGCGCCTCCTTCGAAATGACAGTTCACGGCGCGTGGACCTCGCGTTGCAACGAAATCCGCGATGAGCC
>DATABT010000811.1:0-3422 GCA_036259455.1 Longimicrobium sp.
ATGGAGTGGGGGATGGATCGGGGCGCTTCGGAAGGTCCCGCGCCACGCCCCCTCCGGGCGAGCACCACTCGCCCACCTCCCCCAAAAACCCTGGGGGAGGTTGAACTTCGTCACATCACGCGGGGCCGGGGCGGCTCGGCCAGCTCCACGCTGCGCCCGCGGGGCCCCTCCCCCGGCCCGCCCCGCTCGTTCCTCGCGGAGGGGGGAGAACTTCGGTCGCGCACGGGAGCTTCGGCTCGCGCCACCCCTGGAGGGGTCGCCAGCCGTCGTGAGGAACGAGCGAAACGGCCCGGCCCGCCCCATCGCCCCATCACCCCATCACCCGTTCACCGCACCGGCCGCCGGTCCGGCCCGCAGGTCAGCTTGCCCAGCTGCCCCAGCACCTGCTGCTCGATCGCCTCCGGCAGCGGCGCGTAGTGCAGCTCGCGCGCGTAGGCGTCGCCCTCCGCCAGCGTCCAGCGCACCAGCCCCGCCAGCGCGTCGGCCTTGCCGCAGTCCCGCACGTGCGGCGGCACCAGCAGGTACGTCCACGCGGTGATGGGGTAGGTCTGCGCGCCGGGCAGGTTCACCAGCGACAGGCGAAAGTCCGGGTGCTGCTGGATCTGCGCGCCCAGGTTCTCCCCCGCGGCCGCCGTGCTCTCCACCGTGGGCTGCACGAACTGCCCGCCCGCGTTGCGCAGCGCCGCCGCCGGCAGCTGGTTCTGCGTGGCGTACGCCAGCTCCACGTAGCCGATGGACCCCGGCGTCTGCTTGATGGCGCCCGTGACGCCCTCGTTCCCCTTGGCGCCCAGCCCCTCGGGCCAGCGCACGGACTTGCCCACGCCCACGGACTGCTTCCACTCCGGGCTCACGGTGCCCAGGTAGTCGGTAAAGACGTAGGTGGTGCCGCTGCCGTCCGTGCGGTAGACGGGGATCACGTCCTGGTTCGGCAGGTTCACGCCCGGGTTGAGCGCCGCGATGGCGGGGTCGTTCCACCTGGAGATGCGCCCCATGAACAGGCCCGCCAGCGTGGCCCCGTCCAGCCGCAGCGGCTGGCTGAGGCCGGGGACGTTGTAGGTCACCGCGACGGAGCCCAGCACCGTGGGGATGTGCAGCATTCCCGGCGACTTCGCGAGCTCCTCGTCGTTCATGGGCGCGTCGCTGGCGCCGAAGTCCACCGTGCCCTCCGTCACCTGGCGAATGCCGCCGCCGGAGCCGATGGGCTGGTAGTTCACCCGCAGCGGGTTGGCCTTGCCGTACTCGCTGAACCACTTGGAATAGAGGGGGAACGGAAAGGTGGCGCCGGCGCCCGTGAGCGTGGCGCTGCCCCCGGTGGCGCTCGCCTCCTTCGCCATCTCGCCGGGCGTGGCGCCCCGCGCGTCGCCGCCGCCGCAGGCGGCCATGAGCAGCGCCGCTACCATCACCGGAATCCCACCGGAAAACGATCTCTTCATCACTCGCGATTCTCGCGTTCAGGACAGGTTGGACAAGCCTGGAACGCGGGGAACCTACCGGGGCCGTGTAACGCCTCCGTAACAGCAGCAGCAGCAAACCTTGTAACGTGGACGTAACGATTGTAACGTCCCGCAGCCATCGTGACGGACGCCGTCCGCGAGCCGCATGGACGCGGGTTCGGCGGCACGTCGGGGGCCCACGGAACAAGGACGCACCGTGCCCGTTCCGTTACCTAACCGAGATGTTTGGAGGACGACGTGGGCCTGCTTCCGCGTGACGAAAAGTTCTTCCCCATGTTCAACGACGTTGCCCGGATCCTGTGCGAGAGCGCGGACCTGGTGGCGCAGCTTTTTGCCGACCCGTCGCGGCTCGACGAGATCGCCACGCGGGTCAAGGACCTGGAGCACCGGGCCGACGGCATCACGCACGACGTGATCACCCGCATCGACCGCAGCTTCGTCACCCCCCTGGACCGCGAGGACATCCACCTCCTCACCAGCCGGCTTGACGACGTGATCGACCTGCTGGACGGCACCGTGCGGCGTGTGCAGATGTTCCACGTCCGCACGGCCAGCGAGCACGCGCCCAGGCTGGCCGACGTGCTCAAGCGGGCGGCCAACCGCATCGAGCAGGCGGTGAACAACCTCAAGAAGCCCAAGCTCATGCTGGAGCACACCCGCGCCCTCAAGGCGCTGGAGGAGGAGGGCGACGCCATCTACGCCGAGGCGGTGGGGGCACTGTTCGCGGGCTCGCCGGACCCGCTGGAGGTGATGAAGTGGATGGAGCTGTACGACAAGCTGGAGGACGCGATCGACCTGTGCGACGACGTGTCCAACGTGCTGGAGAGCATCGCCCTGAAGAACGGGTGACGCGGCCGTGGTCACCTACGTCGTGCTGATCGTCCTGGTCGCCTTCGCGTTCGATTTCATCAACGGCTTCCACGACTCGGCCAACTCCATCGCCACGGTGGTGGGCACGCGCGTGCTCAAGCCGCTGCCGGCGGTGATGTGGGCCGCCTTCTTCAACTTCATGGCGCTGTTCACGGTGGGCACCGCGGTGGCCAAGGCCATCGGCAAGGGGATGATCAACCTGGACGTGGTCACCCCCACCGTGATCCTGGGCGGGCTCTCCGGCGCCATCATCTGGAACCTGGTCACCTGGTTCTACGGCCTGCCCAGCAGCTCGTCGCACGCGCTGATCGGCGGGTACGCGGGATCGGCGGTGGCGGCGGCGGGGATGGGCGCCATCGAGTGGGGCACCAAGTGGATCCAGACGCTCACGTTCATCGTGCTCTCCCCCCTCATCGGCATGTTCCTGGGCTTTTCGCTCATGGTGATGGTGTCGTGGATGTTCCACCGGGTGCCGCGCGGCCCGGCGGACCGCTTCTTTCGCGTGGCGCAGCTGGGGAGCTCGGCCCTCTTCTCCCTGTCGCACGGGGCCAACGACGCGCAGAAGACGATGGGGATCATCGTTTCCCTGCTGGTCTCGGTGAACCACCTGTTCGCGCAGGAGACGGGGTGGCTGCACCGGCTGTACGTCCCCAACGCCGACCACATCCCCTTCTGGGTGGAGCTGTGCGCATACTCGGCGCTGTCGCTGGGCACGCTGTTCGGCGGATGGCGCATCGTGCACACCATGGGCACGCGCATCACGCGGCTCAAGCCGGTGGGCGGCTTCTGCGCCGAGACGGGCGGCGCGATGAGCATTCTGCTGGCCACCAACTTCGGCATCCCGGTGAGCACCACGCACACCATCACCGGCTCCATCGTGGGCGTGGGCGCCACCAACCGCCTCTCCGCCGTGCGCTGGGGGGTCGCGGGGCGCATCGTGTGGGCGTGGGTGCTGACCATCCCGGCCGCCGCGCTGATGTCGGCACTGAGCTACGTGCTTCTCTCGCTCTTCGCGCCGAGCCTGTGATCATGAGTGCGGGAGTGCGGAAGTGCGTGAGTGCTGAGTGCGGAAGTGAAGAGCCCCCGCCGGACGGAGTG
>DATABT010000812.1:0-2084 GCA_036259455.1 Longimicrobium sp.
CCTGCGCGGCGCACGCCGCCGCCGCCGCCGTGGACGACGCGGCGGGCCGCGCGCTGGACGCGCTGGTGGACGCGGGCGTGCGGCGGGGGCTGGAGGAGTACGCCATCCCCGCCCTGCGCCGCGCGGCGGCGAACCGTACCCCGCCGGAGGAGTGGCTCGCCACGCTCCTGGCGCCGGATCCGGCGCCGCGCCCGGGTGGCGCGCCGTGGGAGCGGATGCACGCGGCGCTGGGCGCGTGGAGCCGCCCCCTGGCCCCGGCCACGGCCAGCGGGCTGCGTACCTGCTTTCAACTTACCGCGCCCATCCTCCAGACGCCGGACGCGGAGACCGCCATCGAACGGATGGAGGCGGGCGCGGAGGTGGACGCGTGGCGGCTGGACTTCCTCCTGCAGGCGGCGGACGACCCCAGCCTGCTCGTCCCCGCGGCGCAGGTGTGGAAGTCCAGGGGCGCGCTGCAGGTGTTCCGCCGCACGCTGGACCATCCGCAGGAGCGCCTGCTGGAAGACCTGGGGCGGGCGCTGCGGCTGGTGCCCTCCCTGGCGCCGGCGCTGCGCGGCGCCAGGCCCACGGGGCTGGCGCTGGACGCGGACGGCGCCTGGCGCTTTCTGCGCGAAGGCGCGCCGCTGCTGGCGCAGGCGGGCTTTGGCGTGCGGGTGCCGCCGTGGTGGGGGCAGCCGGCCGCACGCGTCGGCGTAACGCTCCGGGCGCGCTCCACGCCGTCCACGCGCGGCGAGGGAGAGGGGCGCTTCGGCCTGGAGACGCTGGTCGCGTACGACTGGCAGGTTTCGCTGGGCGGAGAGCCGCTTTCGGCGGAAGAGTTTCGCGCACTGGCGGAGGCGCGGGCTCCGCTGGTGCGGTTTCGCGGGCAGTGGGTAGAGCTGCGGCCGGAGGAGATGACGGCCGCCCTTCGCCTGTTCGAGCAGGGCGCGTCGGGGGAAATGACGGCGGCGGAGCTGCTCCGGCTGGCGGCCGGCGCGGACGCCGTCGATGCCGGCGCCCTCCCCGTGGAGGGCGTGGAGGCGGAGGGGTGGCTGGCCGACCTGCTCGCCGCCGCCGGCGACGCACGGGTACAGCCGGTGCCGCCGCCGGCCGGGTTCGCGGGAACGCTGCGGCCCTACCAGGAGCGCGGCCTCTCCTGGCTGGCGTTCATGGACGGGCTGGGGCTGGGCGCCTGCCTGGCGGATGACATGGGCCTGGGCAAGACGGTGCAGCTGCTGGCCCTGCTGCTCGCACGCCCCGTCCGCGCGCCCAAGGGAAAGAAGACGCTCCCCACGCTGCTCGTCTGCCCCATGTCGCTGGTGGGCAACTGGCAGCGCGAGGCGGCGCGCTTTGCGCCGGGGCTGCGCGTGCACGTGCACCACGGCGGCGAGCGGCTGAGCGGGCGCGCACTGGGCAGGGCCGTCCGCGGCAGCGACCTGGTCATCACCACCTACGCGCTGGCGGCCCGCGACCGCGAGGAGCTGGGCGCGGTGGAGTGGGGGCGCGTGGTGCTGGACGAGGCGCAGAACGTAAAGAACGCCGCCGCGCGCCAGTCGCAGGCGGTCCGCTCGTTCCGCGCGCCGCGGCGCATCGCGCTCACGGGTACGCCGGTGGAGAACCGGCTTGCGGAGATGTGGTCCATCCTGGACTTTCTCAACCCCGGCCTGCTGGGCTCCGCGCGCGACTTCCGCACCCGCTTTGCGCTTCCCATCGAACGCTACCGCGACGCGGAGACGGCGGCGCGGCTCAGGCAGCTGGCCGGGCCCTTCATCCTGCGCCGCCTCAAGACGGACCGCGGCATCATCCAGGACCTGCCTGAAAAGCAGGAGATGAAGGTCTACTGCAACCTCACCCGCGAGCAGGCGTCGCTCTACCAGGCCACGGTGAACGACCTGCTGCGCCGCATCGAGGAGAGCGAGGGAATTCAGCAGCGGGGGCTGGTGCTGTCCATGCTGCTGCGGCTGAAGCAGGCGTGCAACCACCCGGCGCAGCTGCTGGGGGACGGGTCCGCGCTGGCGGGCCGCTCCGGCAAGCTGGAGCGGCTGGAGGAGGTGCTGGACGAGGTGATGCAGGTGGGCGACCGCGCCCTCGTCTTCACCCAGTTC
>DATABT010000813.1:0-2270 GCA_036259455.1 Longimicrobium sp.
GTGAACGCGTCCGTCTACAGCGTCCTTCCCTTCGCCCAGCGCGCCGCGTCTCCGGTCACGCCCGACCAGGCGGAGCTGCTGCTGCACGACGCCTTTTCGCGGTGGACGGACCTGCAGCTGGTGGACGCGCAGCGCACGCGCGACCTCCTGTCCCGCAGCGGCCCGCCGTCCAATCTGCGCGAAGCGCGGCGCATCGCGCGGCAGGCGGGGGCGGGCAAGCTGGTGTGGGGCGAGATCACGCCCCTGGGAGACAGCATCCTGGTGCGCGGCGCGCTGTACGACGTGACGCGCGGCGGCGATCCCCTCTACGCGGGAACCATTCGCGTGGGGCGGGACCTGCGGGGCGTCTCCACCCGCTTCGGCACCCTCGCCTGGACGCTGCTGGGGCGCACCGGCGACGCGGCCGGGGCCACGGGGACGACGTCGCTGGGCGCGTGGCAGGCGTACCATCGCGGCCGCTCGGCCATGTCGCGCTGGGAGCTGCAGCGCGCGGCGGAGGAGATGGCGCGGGCCGTGGAACTGGACCCCGGCTACGCAGCCGCCCACCTGTGGCTGGCGCAGGCGGTGGCCTGGGGCGGTCTCGCCGACCACACGCACTGGCGGGGGAACGCGGCGCGCGCCCTGGCGGACAGCGTGGAGCTTTCCGCGCGCGAGCGGCTGCTGACCAGCGCGCTGGTGGCGCTGGGGGAGGGGCGGTACCCCGACGCGTGCGCCTCGTACGAGCGGCTGCTGGCCCGCGACAGCAGCGATTTCGCGGGGTGGTTCGGCATTGGCGAGTGCAGCCGGGACGACAACGCGGTACTGCCGGACCCCTCCAGCCCCAGCGGGTGGCGCTTTCGCAGCAGCTACCACCGCGCCGTGCAGGCGTACAGCCGCGCGCTGCGGACCATTCCCTCGTCGCACCTGGCCTTTCGCGGCGCGGGCTTCGCGCGGTTGAACGACCTGCTGAAGACGGACGCCGCGAACCTGCGCTACGGGTATGCCGGGAGCGGTGCCACCGCCCGGGGCTTCGCCGCCTACCCCTCGCTGGACGGCGACACCCTGGCCTTCGTCCCGTGGCCCATGGAGGCGGTGGCGGCGGTGCGCCCGGAGACCGTGCCCGCCAGCCGGCACG
Source organism: Longimicrobium sp. (assembly GCA_036259455.1). Taxonomy (GTDB): domain Bacteria; phylum Gemmatimonadota; class Gemmatimonadetes; order Longimicrobiales; family Longimicrobiaceae; genus Longimicrobium. The sequence goes on from DATABT010000813.1 coordinate 1,115, forward strand.
CCGCCAGCATCCGCAACCGCAGGGAGCTGCGCGACATCGCCCTGGAATGGGCGCGCGCCTTTCCCCAGAGCCCCGACGCGCACGAGGCGCTGGCCCTGGTGCTGGAGTCGCTGGGGCAGATCCGCGACGTGCAGGAGGGCCAGCCGTCGGCGTTCGAGGAGCTGGCCCGCGCCCGCGCCCTGTCGCGCGAGCCGGACCAGCAGCTGCGGCTGGGCATCGTGCAGGTGCGGCTCTGGGTGCGGGTTGAAGACTTTCGGCGTGCGCGGGCCGCGGCCGACTCCGTGCTGCAGCAGCGGCGCACCCCCGGCCCCGGCGACGCCATGGCGCTGGCGCCGCTGGCGCTGCTGACGGGCCGGGTGGAGCAGGCGCGGGCGCTGACGCGGACGGCGGTGCCGGAAACCAAGTTCAACACCCCCATGGGGGAGTACATGACGGTCCCGCAGCCGGTGGCGCAGGCGGCGGCGGACGCGCTGGTGTACGCCGGCTTTGGCCTGGAGCTGGAGACCAGCGAGGCAGAGGCGGCGCTGTCGCGGCTGGTGGACGCGTGGACCGACCCGGCGGAGCGCGTCAGGGTGCGCGCGGCGGTGCTCAACGGCCCCAGGCGCCTGTCGTTCGGCGGCAACCTGGCGCGCGTGCGCGCGGCGCCGCTGGAGATGCCTGACTTCGTGGTGGAGATGCAGCAGATGCTGGCGCAGGGCGACGCCGCGGGCGCACGGGCCCGGCTGGCTGCGCTGGCGCAGGGCCGCGGCGCGCGGCGTCCCGGCGACCTTACGCTGGACTACGTCTACACCGAGTCGGAGCTGCACCTGGCGCTGGGCGATACGGCCCGGGCGCTGGAGGAGCTGGACCGCGCGCTGCTGAACCTGCAGGCGGTGCCGCCCAGCGTGCTTACGCGCGTGGAGCAGACCAGCGGCCTGCTCCGCGCCATGCGCCTGCGCGCGCAGCTGGCCGAGGCCCGCCGCGACGCCGCCACCGCGACCCGCTGGCGCGGCGCCCTCGCCACCCTCTGGTCCGGCGGCGACGCCCGCCTGCGCCGCTCCATCCGCTGACGTTTCGTTTCTCCCGCGACATCGGGCGGCCCGCCGGACCAGAGGGTGGCGAGGGCGCCGCGCCAGCGGGTCGCGGTGGCGGCGTCGCGGCGGGCCTCGGCCAGCTG
>DATABT010000814.1:0-4926 GCA_036259455.1 Longimicrobium sp.
AGATGGAGGCGGTGGAGTGCGGCGCGGCGGCGCTGGCCATGGTCCTCGCCTGGCACCGCAAGCTGGTCCCGCTGGAGGAGGTGCGGCAGGCGTGCGGCGTCTCACGCGACGGCAGCAAGGCCAGCAACGTGGTCAAGGCCGCGCGGGGGTACGGGCTGATCGCGAAGGGGTTCAAGAAGGAGCCGGCGGAGCTGCGCGCGCTGCCGGCGCCCATGATCGTCCACTGGAACTTCAACCACTTTGTCGTCCTGGAGGGGTTCGCGAAGGGGCGCGCCTTTCTGAACGACCCCGCGCACGGCCCGCGCACGGTCACGGAAGCGGAGTTCGACCAGTCGTTCACGGGCGTGGCGCTGACCTTCGAGCCGGGGCCGGAGTTCGCGCCGGGGGGCGAGGAGCGCACGCTGGCGGCGGCGCTGGGGAGGCGGCTGGCGGGGCTGCACGGCGCGCTGGCGTACGTGGTTCTCGCGGGGCTCGCGCTCGTCCTTCCCGGGCTGCTCGTCCCCACCTTCTCCCGCGTGTTCGTGGACGACGTGCTGGTGAAGGGGATGACGGACTGGGTGCGGCCGCTGGCCTGGATCATGGCCGCCACGGCCGCCGCCATCGCGCTGCTCACCTGGCTGCAGCAGCGCTACCTGCTGCGGCTGGAGACGCGGCTGGCCATCGGCACCTCCGCGCGCTTTCTGTGGCACGTCCTTCACCTTCCGCTGCAGTTCTTCACGCAGCGCTTTCCCGGCGAGATCGCGTCGCGGGTGGGGATCAACGACCGCGTGGCGCAGCTCCTTTCCGGCGAGCTGGCGACGACCGTGCTGGCCGCGATGATGGTGGCGTTCTACGCGGGACTGATGCTGCGCTACGACGCGGTGCTGGCGGGGATCGCCGTGGCCACGGCGGGGCTCAACATCCTTGCGCTGCGGCTGGTGTCGCGGCGGCGCGCGGAGCTGAGCCAGCGGCTGCAGCAGGACCGCGGGCGCGCCATCGGCACGGCCATGGGCGGGCTGCTGAACATCGAGAACCTCAAGGCCACCGGCGCGGAGTCCGACTTCTTCGCGCGGTGGAGCGGCTACTACGCCAAGGCCGCCAACGCGCAGCACCAGCTGGCGCTGCAGACCACGCTCCTCGCGGCCGTGCCGCCGCTGCTGCTGGCGGTCAGCACGGCGCTCCTGCTGGGGCTGGGCGGGCTGCGGGTGATGGACGGGGACCTGAGCATGGGCATGCTGGTGGCCTTTCAGGCGCTCATGCTGGCGTTCCTGGCCCCCGTGGGCTCGCTGGTGAACATGGGGAGCGCGCTGCAGGAGGTGCGCGGCGACATGAACCGGCTGGACGACGTGCTGCGGGCGCGGACGGAGAGTGCCCAGGATCCACCGCCCGGCGCCCAGGATCCGGGGCCCGGTGCAGTTCCGGCGGATGCGGTCGCGGCGGAGGTGCCGGCGCGGCTGGCGGGGCACCTGGAGCTGCGGCGCGTCTCCTTCGGCTACAGCCGTCTGGAGCCGGCGCTCATCCAGGACTTCACGCTGACGCTCAGGCCGGGCGCGCGCGTGGCGCTCGTCGGCGGATCGGGGTCGGGAAAGAGCACCGTCGCGCGCCTCGTCAGCGGACTGTACGAGCCGTGGGCGGGGGAGGTGCTGCTGGACGGCATCCCCCGCGCCCGCATCCCCCGCCCGGTGATGACCAGCAGCTTCGCGGTGGTGGACCAGGACGTGTTCCTGTTCGAGGGAAGCATCCGCGACAACCTGACCATGTGGGATCCCACGGTCCCCGAGCCGGAGCTGGTGGAGGCGGCGCGGGACGCCTGCATCCACGAGGACGTTTCCGCGCGGCCGGGCGGATACGGCAGCCTGGTGGAGGAGGGCGGGCGCAACTTCAGCGGCGGCCAGCGGCAGCGGATGGAGATCGCCCGCGCGCTGGTGAACCGCCCGGCCATCCTGGTGCTGGACGAGGCGACCAGCGCGCTCGATCCTTCGATCGAGCAGCAGATCGACGACAACCTGCGCCGCCGCGGGTGCACCTGCCTGATCGTGGCGCACCGGCTGAGCACCATCCGCGACTGCGACGAGATCGTGGTGATGGACGGCGGAAAGATCGTGCAGCGCGGCACGCACGACGAGCTGAAGGACGCGGACGGGCCGTACCGCGACCTGATCGCGGCGGAGTGAGGCGATGAGCCTGCTGGACTCCGCCGCGCCCCTCTCCGGAGGCAGGCCCGTGGCCGCGGGAGGCAACCGCCCGCTGCGGCTGCACCCCGACCGCGTGTGGATCGTCCGCGCGGGGCGGGTGGACGTCTTCGCGACCGCGATCGCCGACGGCCAGGCGGACGGACCGCGGCGCCACCTCTTTCGCCTGGAGGCGGGCGACCCGATGTTCGGCGTGGGCGAGGAGGCGGGGGCGGCGCACGTCCTCCTCGCCGTCGGCGGGCCGGGGACCACGCTGGCGGAGTTCGCGCTGGCGGAGGTGACGGCGCTGGCGGCGGACGCGGGAACGCGCGGCGCGTTCATCGACCTCGTCCACCGCTGGAGCGAGCGGGTGTGGGACGGGCTCGCGGGGCGGACGGCGGTGCGCAAGGCGACGGGCGGCGCGCCGGGGGAGGAAGTCGTCCTTCCCCAGGGCTTCAGCCTGCGCCCGGACGCGCCGGTCCTCTGGGCGGAGCCGCTGGACGAACCACTGCTGCTGGCGGGCGAGCGCGCGGCGCCCGTGCCGCCCGGATGCACCGCGCCGGTGACGCGGCGCGGCTGGGTGGAGGCCCGGCGGCCCGCGCGGGTGCGGCTGCTGGAGACGGCGGCGCTGCTGGAGCGGGAGGGGACGGCGGGCGTGCTCCGCGGCCTGCGCCTGCTGCACGACGCGTCCCTCGCGCTGGCGCAGGAGCGCGCGCGGGCGGACGCGGAGGCGCACCGGGCGCGGATGGAGGCGCGCGGCAGGGCGCAGGCGCAGGGGATGGCCTCCGGGCTGTCGCGGCTGGCCAGCACGCTGCAGTCCGCGCGGCAGCGGTGGATGACGCGCATGCACGTTCCGGAGGCCGGCGCCGGAGACGCGCTCTTCGCCGCGTTCCGCATGGTGGCGCAGGCGCAGGGGATGGAGGTGGAGCCGCCCCGGACCCGCGGCGCGGGGCGCGACCCCATCCAGGACCTGGCCCGCGCCTGCCGCGTGCGCGCCCGCCGGGTGGTGATGCGCCACGGGTGGTGGCGCGCGGACAACGGGCCGCTGCTGGGCCGCTGGGCGGACGCGCCGGCGCCCATCGCCCTGCTTCCCGCACGGGAGGGCTACGAGGCGTACGATCCCGCCGCGGGGACGCGGGTGAAGGTGGACGCGGCGCTGGCGGCGCGGATCGGCCCGACCGCGTACATGGTCTACCGCCCGTTCCCCGCGGAGGCGCTGCGGCCGCTGGACGTGCTGCGCTTCGGATTCCACGGGTGCCGCGCGGACCTGGCGACGACCTTTGCCGCGGCTACGCTGGGGGCGATGCTGGGCCTGGTGATGCCGCTGGCGACGGGGATGCTCTTCGAGACCATCATCCCCGGCGCGGACCGGGGACAGCTGGTGCAGATGACGCTCGTCCTCCTGGCCGTGGCGTTCGCGGGGGCGCTGTTCACGGCGGTGCGCGGCGTGGCCGTCGTGCGCATGGAGTCGCGGACGGCGGGGGCGGTGCAGGCGGCGGTGTGGGACCGGCTCATCGCGCTGCCGCTCCCCTTCTTTCGCGACTACTCCGCGGGCGAGCTGGCCCTGCGCGCCATGGGCGTGGAGGAGATCCGCCGGGTGATGACGGGCGCCGTGGTCACGGGGCTGCTGGCGGGCGTGTTTTCCCTCGCCAACCTGGCGCTCCTGTTCTGGTACGACCCCGTGCTGGGCGCCGTGGGGACGGGGCTGATCGCCATCTCCCTCTTCGTTTCCGTGGGCGTGGGCGTGCTGCAGCTGCACGGGCAGCGCGGCATCCTGGAACTGCGGTCGCGGATCGGGGGGATGATGCTGCAGTTCCTGACGGGCATCGCCAAGCTCAAGCTGGCGGGCGCGGAGCCGCAGGCCTTTTCGCTCTGGGCGCGCGCCTTTGGCGAGCAGCGCGACCGGCAGTTCCACCACCGCGCGCTGGGGGTGCGGCTGGCGGCGTTCAACGCCGCGTATCCCGTGCTCTGCTCCATCGTGCTCTTCACCCTGGCGGCGCGCCGGATGGGGACGCCGGGGGCCATGGGGACGGGCGAGCTGCTGGGGTTCGTGGCGGCGTTCGGGCTCTGCCTGGGCGCGGTGCTGTCGACCAGCACGGCCGTGCTGCAGGCCCTTTCCGCGGTGCCGCTGTACGAGCAGGTGAAGCCCATCCTGCGCACCTCGCCGGAGGTGCGGCCGGGAAAGGACGATCCCGGCGAGCTTTCCGGCGCCATCGAGCTGCAGCACGTCTCCTTCCGCTATTCGGAGGACGGGCCGCAGGTGCTGCGCGACGTCTCCGTCCGCATCGGCCCCGGCGAGTTCGTTGCCTTCGTGGGGCCCTCGGGCTCGGGGAAATCGACGCTCTTTCGCCTCCTTCTCGGATTCGAGACGCCGGAGGTGGGATCGGTCTCGTTCGACGAGCAGGACCTGGGCGGGCTGGACGTGGAGGCGGTGCGCCGGCAGATGGGTGTGGTCCTCCAGAGCGGGCGGGTGATGACGGGGGACCTGTTCACCAACATCGCCGGCTCGTCCGCCGCCACGCTGGACGACGCCTGGGAGGCGGCGCGGATGGCGGGGCTGGACGAGGACATCCGCCGCATGCCCATGGGGATGCACACCATGGTGAGCGACGGCGGGGGAACGCTGAGCGGCGGGCAGCGGCAGCGGCTGATGATCGCGCGCGCCATCGTGAACCGCCCGCGCATTCTGCTGATGGACGAGGCCACCAGCGCGCTGGACAACCGCACGCAGGCCATCGTCAGCGCCAGCCTGGACGGCCTGCGCGCCACCCGCGTG
>DATABT010000815.1:0-11852 GCA_036259455.1 Longimicrobium sp.
CGCCCCCGGGCGGCGAGGCCCGGGGGCGATTCTCATTAACCCGTCATCCATCGCGCGTCAGTGCAGGTGCGCGGCGGCGCGGGTCCAGCGGAACGGACGGGCCAGCGCGGCGCGCAGGGCGCGGTACCGCTCCACCGTCAGCATCACCTCGTACCGCCAGAGCACGGCGGGCACCCGCAGCGGGTTGATGAGCACGAACCGGCGGTCCTGCTGCCGCGCCAGCAGAAAGGTGCCCCCGTCCAGCCGGAGCACCACCAGGTGCTCGGCGCGCACGGCCAGCATCCACAGACGCGCCGCCCAGCCCGCCAGGGCCAGCACCAGCGCGGTCACGAACAGCGAAGTCATCCTTTCCTCCTTCAGGCTGAGTTCTCCCAGCGCTCTCGGCCATCCTTCATAGCCAACTCCGTGCCCGCGCGGCGGCACGCTCCGCAAGCCGTTCAACCACATCCACTTGCCCCAGACCGCGCGGCGAGAGCGTCCGCGCGGCCGTGGGACAGGAACGCCGCGCGGCGAACCCGGAAGGACACCCGGGGTACCCGGTGGCGAACACCGCGCGGGCGGTGCGCCCTCCCCTCCATAGAGAAACGAACGAGCGCCATGAAGTCGAACGTCCTTTCCCGGCGCGGGGGCCGGGCCGCCGTGCTCCTGCTGCTGGCCCTGAGCGCCTGCAACCGCGCCGCCAAGGCCGAGCCCACGCCCGCCGGCGAGGCCGGTGCGGCATCCGTGCCCCAGGCGGGGCAGGCCGCGGCCGTGGTGGCCCCGGGCACCCGCATGGTGGTTCACAAGACGCCCAGCTGCGGCTGCTGCCGCAACTGGGTGGAGATGATGCAGACCGCCGGCTTCACCGTGGAGGTGCACGACACCGACAACGTGGACCCGGTCAAGCGGGAGCACGGGCTCCCCGGCCACCTGGCCAGCTGCCACACCGCCATCGTGGACGGCTACGTGGTCGAGGGCCACGTCCCCGCCGAGGTGATCGCCCGCATGCTGCGCGAGCGCCCGCAGGTGGCCGGCATCGCCGTGCCGGGGATGCCGGTGGGCTCGCCCGGCATGGAGGTGCCCGGCGGCCGCAAGGACCCGTACGACATCATCGCCTTCACCCGCGACGGCCAGGTCTCCGTCTACGAGACGCGCTGACCCGGCAGATCCACATCCACAACGACGGGGCGCGGACCGGAGAAGTTTCCGTCCGCGCCCCGTTCCGTTCATCCTCCCGCCCTCCCGGTCCTGCATGCAATCCACCGAACGCGTCGTGCTGGTCACGGGCGCATCCTCCGGCATTGGCGCGGCGTGCGCGCGGCACCTGCGCGACCGCGGGTTTCGCGTGTTCGGCACCAGCCGCAACCCGGAGTGCACGGAGAGCGGGGTGGAGATGGTGGCGATGGACGTGGACAGCGACGCGTCGGTCGCCGCGGGCGTGGCGGCGGTGCTGCGGCGCGGCGGGCGGATCGACGCGGTGGTGAACAACGCGGGCTGGGCGCACGCCGGCGCGGTGGAGGACACGCCGGCCGACGAGGCGCGGGCGCAGATGGAAACCAACTTCTTCGGGACGTGGCGCGTGTGCCGCGCGGTGCTCCCCGCGATGCGCGCGGCGGGGCGCGGGCACATCGTGAACGTCGGCTCCATCGGCGGGCGCGCGGGGCTGCCGTTTCAGGCGGCGTACAGCGCCAGCAAGTTCGCCGTGGCGGGGTTCACGGAAGCGCTGAGCGGCGAGGTGCGCCCGTTCGGTATCCACGCGGTGCTCGTGGAGCCGGGGAACTACCGCACCGGGATCACGGGCAAGCGGCGCGTCTGCACCGGCGAGCGCTCGCCGTACGCCGCGGTGTTCAGGAAGGTGCTGGAGATCGTGGAGCGGGACGAGAACCGCGGCGCCGATCCGGTGGAGGTGGCGCGCCTGGTGGGCCGCATCCTGGAGACGCGATCGCCCCGGCTGCGCTACATGGTGGGCCCCGCGTTCGAGCGGTACGCCGCGCGCAGCAAGGACTTCATGCCCGGCCGCATGTTCGAGCGCATCGTGCTGAAGGTGTACGGAATCGGGTGAGATCGCGCCACGCGGCCGGCGTGAGGAAAAGACGGAGGACGCGGAGAAAGCTCTCTCCGCGTCCTCTATTTTTCATCCGCGCCCTCCGGTGGTGCCTCCCTACGTGCGGATGCGGGCGGAGAAATCCGGGGCGGACATGGCGGCGCGGGCGCGGTCGTTCACCTCGAAGCGGGCGCGCGCCTGCTCCAGCGGCAGGTCGGTGTCGATCAGCCCGCGCTGGTGCGCCAGCTTGTCGCTGTAGCCGGGGAGCAGGATCTCCAGCCCGAAGGGAATGTCCTTCTCCGCGATCTGGTTGACCGGCTCCAGGATGTTGGTGGTGCAGTTGTTGGAAAAGGTGTTGTAGAACTCCGGCCGCCGCTCCACCTGCCGCGCGCGGCGCATCATCCGCACGAACAGGGCGCGCGCCTGCTCCGGCGTGGCGCGCATGGGATAGAGGTAGACGGGATCGTCCCTGAGCACGCGCACGCCGACCAGGTCGCGCTCCTCGCCGATGACGTAGATGAGCTCGTACTGCCGCAGTGCGCCCTTCCAGATGCTGTACTTCTCCCCCACCTGCCGCCGCGCCTCTACGGAGACGCCGACGTACTGCCCGTCCGAAAACTCGAAGGACAGGAACGCGTGCGCCGGCCCGCGCCAGTCGCGGTTGAACGGCGACAGCCCGAACCAGATGCGCTCCAGCTTCTCGAGATCGTACGTGCGCTCGCGGTACGCGGGGGTAAAGTCGGTGCCGGAGCGGTAGGCGAAGTCACGCACGTTGCGCACGTGCACGTGGGTGCCGTTCATGGTGACGCCCGGCAGGACCGCCTGCTCGCCCACCCAGGCGCGCGCGTGGGACGGCGCGCGGCGGCTCCACACCACCGCGCCCGCTACCATCACGATCAGCACCACGCACAGCAGGGCCCAGAGCATCGGCTTCAGCCGCTCGCGGATCGACGCCATTTTCGGCACCACGAATCCATCTTCATCATGAGGTGATCCCCGGTAAGACCGCGGCAGAAAGGTAACCCCGCGGGGCGAAGGTGGGAAACAGAATAAGCTGTAGCCGCGGACGATGCTCATCGCCTCGCAGGCTTACCGATACTTTTGTGCATCACAGAGCAGGTATTCTTCTCATGATGGCGTATCTTGCGCGATTCATTTCACGACGTTAACATGGAAGAACCCCGCTGGGTATCCGCCCGGCGGCCCGGGCACTCCCGCGGAAGCAGGCGCGGTGCGACGCGCGCGGCGGATCACCGGGCGAGTGCCCATCGCCAATCACCGGGAGGTACCAGATGGAGACGCGCAAGCTGAAGCTGGACGAGCTTCGAGTCGAGTCGTTCGCCACCAGCGACGACCAGGGCGGACGCGGCACGGTGGCCGGGCACCAGTTCTCCGAGCCGTACGTCTGCTACACCAACGAGTTCTGCGGCTGTAACGACGGCGTTTCCAACCGCAGCTGCCGCGCGACGTGCTACCACAACCAGTCCGGGTGCGGCAACCCCGGGACCGGGTTCACCTGCGTGCCGGCGGACTCGTGCGACATCGAGGGCACCTGCGCCGGCCCGACGGCCTGGACCACGCCCTGCTGACCCGCGGCGGAGCCCCGCTCCCGGAATCCATCGCCCCCACCCGGCACGCCGCCGGGTGGGGGCGATCGGCATCATCCACCTCCCGCGCCGTCTCCAGCGCCCCCCGCGTTTGCCCCGCCCGCCGCCGCGACGCATCTTGATCCCCACGCAGCACAGCACCGGGACCGAAAGCCAATGCCAAACGACCGTAATCCGCCAACAGGGCGACGCGAGGCTCCGCTGGACCTCGCGTCCGTCTTTCTGGGACCCAAGGGCGAAAACGCCGACGTGTTCGAACGCCTGCTGCTGGAGGCGTTTCGCGACCACGTGTTCTGGCGCCGCAACTTCCATCCGGAAGACGGCTTTCACGTCACCGAGGGGGACAAGCACAACCCCCACTACCAGCGCGCCATCAGCACCCTTTCGCAGGAGCTGATGGGGCTGCTGGGCGAGCTGAAGGCGGGGGTGCCGTTCTTCAGCCCGCGCTACATCGGGCACATGACCAGCGACCTGACGATGGCGAGCCTGATCGGCTGGTTCGCCACCATGCTGTACAATCCGAACAACGTGGCGGCGGAGGCGAGTCCCGTCACCACGCGGCTGGAGCTGGAGGTGGCGGAGCAGATCGCGCGGATGATCGGCTACGACACGCAGCGGCAGTGGGGCCACCTGACCAGCGGCGGCACGGTGGCCAACTACGAGGCGCTGTGGGTGGCGCGCAACGTAAAGTATCTCCCCGTCGCCGTGCGCTGGGCGGCGGAGGGGATGGGAATGGGCGGACTGGCGGTCGCGCTGCCGGACGGCTCCACGGCGGAGCTGGCGCGGCTGGATCTGTGGCAGATGCTGAACATCGCCCCCACGGCGGCGCTGGACCTGGCCGCGCACTACCGCGAGCGCGTGGGCGACGCGTACCAGGCGGTTCGCGCGCTGGCGGAACATTCGCTGGAGGGGATGGGATTCCAGGCCTTCGGCGCGCGGCTCAAGGAGGTGTACGGCGACGCGCTTCCACCCGGCGTGGTGCTGGTGCCGTCCACGGCCCACTACTCGTGGGAAAAGATCTGCCGTACGCTGGGGATCGGCGGCGCGCAGCTGGTGCACGTGCCGGTGGATGGCCGCTTCCGGATGGATCCCGATGCGCTGGCGTTCGGCCTGCGCCGGCTGGCGGAGCGTCGGCAGCCGGTGATCGCCTGCGTTTCGGTGATCGGGACCACGGAGGAGAGCGCGGTGGACCGGCTGGACCTGGTGGCCGACACGCGCGAGCGGGTGGGGCGCGAGCTGGGGCTGGGCTTCTACCTGCACGCGGACGCGGCGTGGGGCGGGTACGCGGCGTCCATCACCCGCGGGGCGGACGGGCGGCGGCGCAGCTACGAGGACACGCTGCGCGACTACGCGCCGGAGGTGTGGCCCGAGGAGGGCGTGTTCCGCGGCCTCTGCGCCATGGAGCGCGCGGACAGCGTGACCATCGACCCGCACAAGCTGGGGTTCGTGCCCTACCCCGCCGGCGCGGTGAGCTTTCGCGACGGCCGCTCGCGCGACCTGATCGCGGTGGAGGCGCCGTACATCTTTCACCGCGGCGCGTCACAGGCGGGGTACATCGGCCGCTTCATCCTGGAGGGGAGCAAGCCGGGCGCGGCGGCGGCTTCGGTGTGGATGAGCCACAAGGTGCTGCCGCTGGACGCACGCGGCTACGGCCGGCTGATCGGCGAGACGGCGCGCGGCGCGCTGACCCTGCACCGCCGCCTGTCCGCGGGCGACTGGTCGCCGTTTCGCGTGGTGCCGCTCCCCGCGCCGGACCTGAACCTGGTCTGCTTCGCCGTGGGGCATCCCTCGCTGCGGACGCTGGAGGAGACCAATGCGTTCGTCAGCCGCGTCTACGGCGCCATGAGCGTGAGCGACGCGCGCTCGGCGCGCATGCTGGACTACTTCGTCACCAAGACGGAGCTGCGGCGGCAGGAGTACGGCGACGCCGCGGTGCCGCTGGTGGAGGCGCTGGGCTTTTCGCGCGACGACTACCACCGCGCGGGCGGCCTGGCGGTGATCCGCTGCACGGTGATGGACCCGTACCTGTCGGGTGATCGCGGCGGTGTGGATTACGTCGGCGGGTTCGCGGCGACGCTGCGGGCGGTGTTCGAGGCGCAGCTGGAGGGACAGGGGAGAGGGAGTAGGGAGTAGGGAATAGGGAATAGGGAATAGGGAATAGGGAATAGCGGGCGACGGTACGCAGGGCCGGGCACCAGGCGCGAAGCCCCGCCGCGATCCTGATGGTCGCGGCGGGGCTTTGCACAGGCATCAGGCCGGGTGCCGTTCCTCCATAACCGCGTTCCCTGGCCTTACTGCTGCTCCCCGGCCCGCTGCTCCTCGCGCGCGGCCTTGAGGTACTGCCGCAGGTCGTCCTCGCTCAGGGCGCCCAGCTGGCGCAGGATGGCGTGGAACTGCTCCTTGAGCGGCGCCGTCTCGCTGCGCGTGAGCTCCTCGTCGATGTCCACGCGCCAGTCGGGGATATCCTCGCCCTCGTCCATGTTCTCGGGATCGATTTCGCTCAGCGCGGTGAACACCAGCGCGGCACCCAGCGCCTTGGGATCCTCCACGTACGACGCGATCTCGGCCTCGGCCATGTAGATCGCCCCTTCTACCTCGAAGATCCGGAATCCCAGCCCGAGTCCGAATCCTTCCTCGTCATGATCATGATCGTGGTCATGATCATGATCGTGGCCGTGCGTCTCGCTCATCATCCCTCCGCGTGTTGATCTGGCTCCGTCAGGGTCCTGCAGGCGGCGGCAAGATACGCACCCGGTCCAGCGCAGCACAGCCCCGCGCGCCGAAATCGGCGGTGGTCTCGCCGGGAGACGGGAACCATCCGCGCGAGTTCTGGACGATCGCCCGTCATCATCCCCCGTGGCGCCACAGCTCCGCCACCTCGGGAAAGCGGCACCCGCGAGTCAGAGCGCGACCTGCCGGCGCGTTCCATCCGCGCCTGCTCACCCGCACCCGGAATCCGGCATGCGCCGCTTCATCAGATCCCACCCGCTGCTCACGGCGGCGCTGGGCGGAGCCGCCATCGGCCTGATCGCGGCGGTGCTCCTGCTGCGCTTCGGCGATGCGCCGGGTGCGGGCACGTTCACCCGATCCAGCCGCATCTTCGCCGCGGCGTCGCTCCCCGCGGGGTGGTGGTACCACCTGGTGTTCGGCTGGGCGTGGAAGGGGAGCCGCGCGTCGGAGTTCCTGGCGATCCTGCCGCTGAACGGCGCGGCGTGGGCCGTCACGCTCACCGAGCCGCGGCCCTGCCGCGGTGGGATGACGCCGCGCAAGGGGTCGTGCGCGGGGCACGAATCGTGAGTATCTTTGTACTAAGGGATGTTCCTCCGGCCCTCGCCCACGTGGCGGGGCCGGAGCTTTTTTCGCATCGAGCAGAGAAGCAGGCCGGTCTTGAGGTCTCCGAAGGTTCTTCTGGCGCTGGTGATGGTGCAGGTGCTGTTCTCCACGCTGCCGGTGGTGGTAAAGGTGGCGCTGCGCGACCTGAGCAGCCCCTCGCTGGCGCTGCTGCGCGTGACCGGCGCGGCGATGCTGTTCCTGGTGCTGCAGCGGACGATCACCCGCGAGCGCATCCATTCGTGGCGCGACTACGGGCTGCTGGCGCTTTACTCGCTGTTCGGCGTGATCGCCAACCAGCTGCTGTACATCACGGCGCTGACGCTGACGACGGCCACGGCCGCGCAGACGCTGGTGGCCGCGGGCCCGGCGATGACGTTGCTCGTGGCAATCGTGCTGGGAAAGGAGACGGCCACGCGCGCCAAGCGGCTGGGCATCGGGCTGGCGGGGAGCGGCGCGCTGATGCTGGTGGGCGTGGGCGTGCACGAGGGGAGCGTGGCGGGCAACCTGCTGGCGCTGTGCAACGTGGCCGCGTACAGCATCTACCTGGTGATCAGCCGCGGGCTGCTGAAGCGCTACAACGCGCTCACGGTGATCACCTGGGTGTTCGCGTTCGGCGTGGTGGGGATGGTGCCGTGGGGCATTGTCCCCGCCATGCGCGAGGTGCCGGGGATGAGCGCCACCACGTGGGCGTCGATGGCGTACATCGTGGTGGGACCGACGGTCGCGGCGTACTACCTGAACCTGTGGGCGTCGCGGCGGGTGGAGGCCAGCCTGGTGAGCACCTTCGTGTACCTGCAGCCGGTGATGACTGCGCTGCTGGCCGTGCCCCTGCTGCACGAGCGCATCAGCCTTATGATGATCCCCGCGGTGGCCCTGATCTTTGCGGGCGTGGCCGTGGCGATTCGCGCCGGCCGGTCGATCCGCTGGCTGACGCCGTCGCCGGCGGACCAGGAGGTGGTGGAGCCATGATGGTGAAAGTGCGGAAGAGAAGTGCGTGAGTGCGGAAGCGGGACGATCCGAGGCCGTTGTGGACTATTCCCTATTCCCTATTCCCTATTCCCTGTCCCTGAATGCCCTCTGCCCTCTCGCTCCGCGCCGGCCCCGAAGCCACCCGCATCATCCGCGAGCGCGGGCTGCGCGCGGAGGACGTCGACGTGGTGCCGGGCGCGGCGGGCGGGCCCAAGTGGCTGGTGCTGGAGGGGCTGGACCGCTTTCTATTCGGCGAGTTCCTCAACCGGCCGCGCGGCCGGCCCCTGCACCTGATCGGCTCGTCCATTGGCGCGTGGCGGACGACGTGCATGGCCATGCGCGACCCCGCCGCAGCCATCGAACGGCTGCGCGACGGCTACATCGGGCAGCGCTACACCACCAGGCCAAAGCCGGCGGAGGTGACGCGCGTCATCCGCTCCATCCTGGACGGGATGCTCGGGGAGACGGGGGAGGACGAAGTCCTGTCGCATCCCTGGGCGCGGCTGCACGTGATCACGGCGGAGTGCCGCGGGCTGGCGGCAAGCGAGTGGGCGCCGCTGCAGATGCTCGGGCTTGCGGCGGCCGCGGCGGGGAACCTGGTGAGCCGCCGCACACTGGGGATGCACATGCGGCGCGTCGTCTTCAACACGGCGGGAGACGACAGCCCGTTCCGCGGGCTCGCGGACTTTCCCACGGAGCACCGGCCGCTCACCCGCCACAACCTGCGGCACGCGCTGCTGGCATCGGGATCCATCCCCATGGTGCTGCAGGGCGTGCCCATCCCGGGCGAGCCGCGCGGCGTACACCGCGACGGCGGGGTGATCGACTATCACCTGGACCTGAACTTCGGGCCCGGCGCGGGGCTCGTCCTCTACCCCCACTTCTACGCGCACGTGGTGCCGGGGTGGTTCGACAAGGCGCTCGGCTGGCGGCGGGCGGGATGGCGGAACTTTGGGCGCGCGCTGATCCTGGCGCCCACGGACGCGTTCGTGGCGCGGCTCCCCGGCGGCAAGATCCCGGACCGCAACGACTTCTACCGCATGCCCGACGACGAGCGCATCCGCGTGTGGCGCGGCGTGGTGGCCGCCAGCGTCCAGCTGGCGGACGAGCTGCGCGAGCTGATCGCCGCGGACCGGGTGGCGGACGCGCTGCGGCCGCTGTAGGCGGGGTCCCTCCCCCCCGGCCGGCCCCCATCCCCGCTCGTTCCTCGCGGAGAGGGGGTGGTGGTCCGGGGCGCAGCCCGTCGTTCACCCCTTCACCCCACAGGTAGTCCAGGATCGCGTTGCTGACGGCGTCGTCGCTCACGGCGTCGAAGCCAGCGAACAGGGGGCCGCTGTTGATTACGCGAGGAGGGCGGCTGAAGCCGCGGCTCGAACTGCCATAAGCCCCGTCTCGGCAACGCTGGCGCGTCACCGAACGGGGCTTCAACTGCTCGCGTTCGCCCGTTCGCCCCCCACCAGATAATCCAGGATGGCGTCGCTGACGGCGTGGTCACTCACGGCGTCGAAGCCGGCGAACATGGGGCCGCTGTTGATCTCCAGGAACACCAGCTCACCGGTGTCGGGATGGGTGCGGAAGTCGGCGGCGCCGTACTCCATCCGCAGCCGCTCCATCAGACGCGCCAGCGCGGCCACGACGCTGGGATCGACGCTCTCCAGCGGCATCAGCTCCACGCGCGAGTTCTCGTCGGCGCGGTAGTCCAGCTGGTCGCTGATGACGGCGAACGGGATAAAGCGCCCGCCGACGCCGTAGATACGCACCTCGGGCGTCACCATCCGCCGCTGCACGAACGCCGGCGCCGCCGATCGCCCGTCCCTGCGCGGAGTGTCCGCCAGCAGATCCGCCAGCAGCTTTGTGTACCCGCCGCCGGGGACGGGCTTGGCGATCATCCCGTCGGCGCCGTGCAGCTGCTCCAGCATCTCCATGTCGTTGGTGATGATGGTCTGCGGCACGGCCAGCCCGCAATTGGCGGCGGTGCGCAGCATGAACGGCTTGTTGGACTGGCCGATGTAGCCGCGGTTCAGCATGCGCACGTCTTCGTGCGACAGCATCCACCCGTGCGCGGTGATGTGCCACGCCGTCGCACGAAAGCTCACGGACGGCCGCGGGTCCGCCATGGCGTTGAAGACGTCGTAGCGCAGAAAGCCCGCGCCGGGGCGGATCTCCTGCCCGTTCAGCACCAGCGTGTCGGCGTCCACGTTCCAGGTAAGGCCCGGATTCGACTCCGCGCCCACGAGCAGCTCGATGACCGGCAGTTCCCGCTCGCGTGCGCGGCGCAGCAGGCCGAGGATGCTGTAGTCGATCTCTCCCCCGCCAATCAGGATGGGGCGGTCGATGGCGGGTGTGGCGGAAGCGGTGCTCTGCGGCGCGGCGGCGATGGACGGCATGCTGCGGATGCTGTGCTCAGGATGGCGAAAAAAGGATGCGGGGAAAACCGGCGGCGTGCCGGCTCCCCCCGCATTGCGCGAGAATCAGAACGAGCCGAACGGGTTCTCGGTTTCCACGCGCTGTGCGGCCTCGCACTCTTCCCAGCGGTTGGTGGTGTTGGCCTCTTCGCCACAGGCGAGCGTCTTGTCCAGCATGGTGTTCTCCTTCCATGGGGCTGCATGCGCCGGCGCGGGAGTGCCCCGGGCATCACACTATCATAACACGACGATATTACATCTTCAACCCCGCATCGCAAACGCGTCGGGGTGGACGGCAAGACCAAAGGAGTCAAGCACATCGTAATCCGGTCGGTGGACGCAGCATGGCCCAGGGTAGAGAATTTCGCTCCGATCACGCCCTGTCGAAAACAGAGACCACGCCGCGCGAGGAGGGCGGCTGAAGCCGCGGCTCGGACTGCCATAAGCCCCGTCCCGGCGCCGCTGACGCGTCGCCGAACGGGGCTTCAACTGCTCATGGAAGCAAAGGTCTGCGCGGCTCCGGCGGGTCCGAGCAGGCGGAGAGGAGATCCTTCGGTCGCGCGCCCGGGGCGGTGGACGGGCAGGGTTCCGCGCGGCGCTCCCTCAGGAAATCATTCTGGTGTATTGACTTACTAAGAACCAAACTCGGGTGGATGCCTACACCCTCTCCCGCGCAGTTCGCGGGAGAGGGTGCGAGCCCAGGCGACCGGGTGAGGGCCCCGTCAGTGCCGTGCGCGGCGCCGGCCCTTGTGCCCCCCACCCTTGCGGCCGCGTCCGCCCCCACGGCCGCCGCGGTGCCCGCCTTCGTTACCGCCGTCGCGGCCGTCATTGCGACCGCCGCCCTTGCGCTGGCCGCTGCGGCGCGGGCGTCCGCCTTCGCCGCGGGCGCGTCCACGTCCGCCGCCGCCTTCCTCCGCGTCACGGGCGCGGGCGCGCGTGGCGGGGCTGGTCTCGCGCACCATCTGCCGCGCCTCGTCCAGCGTGGCCGCGCGAATCGCCTCGTGCTTGCCGCGCGTGACCGTCCAGTGCAACGGGCGGTCGAAGGTGGGCAACTCGTCCTCATCCACCTGGTTGAGCGTCCTGGCGGGGATGCGCGCGCGGACGACCGCGGTATCGCCCTCGATGGCATAGTCCAGCGGGTACGAACGGTCCGCGATCCAGATGTGGTCCGGGAGCGCCATCCACCGCGCCCGCTCTTCCGCCGGCACTAGCGCGTCCAGGTCCAGGCGCAGCGGCGTATCAAGGAACTCGCTGTAGCTGTTGATGCCGGACAGGCGCTCCATCATGTGGTCCGTCAGCACCTTCTCATCCACCGCGTTCGCCGTTCCGGCGCTGCGGCGAAAGACTTCGCGCAGCTCGCGCAGCACCTCGCGAACGCCGGGGATGTTGGGGTGGTACGCCTGGCCGCTCGCCACGGCTTTCGCCAGCGCGCGGCGCGCCTGATCCTCCAGCCCCGCTGTGAAGGCGCCGATCCCCTCGTCGTCGCTCTCCAGCGCGAAGCCGTGGAATTCCTTG
>DATABT010000816.1:0-3135 GCA_036259455.1 Longimicrobium sp.
GCCACCCGCCGGCGCGTGGCCTCTAGGCGCGCGGCCATGAAGGTGAGCTTGAAGCGCACGGGCTCGTCCGCGTTGCGGCGGCGGTTGGCCTCCCACACCTCCGGCAGCACCGCGCGATCGTCCGCCAGCGACGCGAGCAGCGCCTCCCCCGGCCCCGCCAGCTGCGCGGAGAGGGAGATCTGCTCCACCAGCCCCTCCACCGCCGTGCGGTAGCGGCCCAGGATCACGTGGCTGGCGCGCCGCGCCGCCGCTACCGTCACCTCGGGCGTGACGTTGGGATTTCCGTCCCTGTCCCCGCCGATCCAGTTGCCGATGCGCAGCGGCGTGGCCAGCCGCAGCGACTCGTCCGCCTGCACGCCGAACTCGTCCTCGAACGCCCGGATCAGCGCGTCCTGCGCGCGGGCGCCGCCCTCCAGCAGCCGCGTCTCCAGGTACCACAGCCCCGTGCTCACCTCGTCCATCACCGACGGGCGGTCGCGGCGCACCTCCGCCGTGAGCCACAGCAGCTCGATCTCCCCCTCCAGCGCGTCTTCCACCGGCCGGCGCTCGGCCACGGGGGTCGCCTCGCGGCGCAGCAGCAGGTCCGCCACGCGCGACTGCAGCGCCAGCAGCGTGCGCCGGGTGGATTCCGTGGGGTGCGCGGTGATGACGGGGCGCACGTCCAGCCGCGCGATGGCGTCCGCCACCTCGCCCGCCGTGTGCCCGCCCTCGCGCAGCTGCCGCAGCGTCCACCGTGCGGACGCCGTCTGCGGCTCGCCGCCGCCCTGGCGCAGGTAGTCGCGGCGGCGGCGCACGCGGTGCACCTGCTCCGCCGTGTTGATGAGGAGAAAGAAGAGGGTGAACGCCCGCGCCGCCGACGCGCACGCCTCCAGCGGCAGCGCCGCCACGCGCTCCAGCAGTTCCTCGAACGTGGGCGCCCCCGGGTCGCCGCGGCGGCGGTCGCGGCAGGCGCGGCGCAGCCCCTCTACCGTCTCCAGCGCCGGTGGCCCCTCCAGGCGACCGATCACCCGCCCCAGCGCCGCCGCCAGCCAGCGCACGTCCTCGTGCAGCGGCACGTCTTCGTCGCGCGTCTCCGGCTCCGGCGGCACCGCGGCGGAGCGCGCCGTGGCGGCGGATGGCGCGGCCTGTTCGATGATGGCGGACTCGTCTCGCATGGATCTCGCTCGATTGGGACGGACGGCGGCGGTGGATCGTCCCACGCCGTCACGATACGGGCCACGCGTGCGGATCGCGATCACCTGAGATTGTTCCGTCTCAGAACAATTGCACCGGAAGGTATCGCGGCTGCAGGGACGCCCGCAACGCTTCAACGAATGGCACGAGTTTCGTTCTCGCGGGCGGAGCAGCGTGGACGATCCCGGATTCGTATATCCGGGAGCGCAGGTGCCGCTGCCGCTCGGGTCCTGTAGAATGTGCGGATGGATCGACCGAATCCCCTCCACCCGATCGCACCCATGGCCGCCGACTTTCTGCTCTACGGGACCTACGGATACACGGGCCGCCTGATCGCCGAGCGGGCGCGCCAGCTGGGGCTCACGCCGCTGCTGGCGGGCCGTGACGCCGGCGCGGTGGAGGCGCAGGCGGCGGAGCTGGGGCTGCCGCACCGCGCCTTCGCCCTGGACGACGCGGCCGCGCTGGAGGCGGCGCTGCGGGAGGCGCGCGTGGTGCTGCACGCGGCCGGGCCCTTCTCGCGCACGGCGCGGCCGATGATGGAGGCGTGCATCCGCACCGGCGCGCACTACCTGGACATCACCGGCGAGATCGGCGTTTTCGAGATGGCCGCCGCGCAGAACGTCTTCGCGCGGATGGAGGGGGTGATGCTGCTGCCCGGCGCCGGCTTCGACGTGGTTCCGTCCGACTGCCTGGCCGCGCACCTCAGGCACCGCCTGCCGTCCGCGACCCGGCTGACGCTCGCGTTCGTGGGGCTGGGCGGCATCTCGCGCGGCACGCTGACGACCATGGCGGAGAACGCGGGCGAGGGCGGCGCGGTGCGGCGGGGCGGGCGCATCACCCGCGTGCCGGCGGCGTGGAAGTCGATGGAGGTGGACTTCGGGCGCGGCCCCGTCACCGTCACCACCATCCCGTGGGGCGACGTGTCCACGGCGTACCACAGCACCGGCATCCCCGACGTGGAGGTCTACACCCGCGTCCCCGGCCGGCAGGTGCGGATGATGCGCGCCACGCGGCGCCTGGGCTGGCTGCTGGGCTCCGCGCCGGTGCAGCGGATGATGAAGCGCGCCATCCGCAAGGGCCCGCCCGGCCCCACGCCGGAGCAGCGCGCGAAGGGCATGAGCCTGCTCTGGGGGATGGTGGAGGATGCGGACGGCCGCCGCGCCGTCACCCGCCTGCGCACGCCCGAGGGCTACACGCTCACGGCCCGCACGTCGGTGGAAGCCGTCCGCCGCGTGCTGGCCGGCGACGCCCCCGCCGGGTTCCAGACCCCCTCCCGCGCCTACGGGGCGGACTGGATCCTCTCGTTCGACGGCGTGGAGCGGGAGGACGTGGAGTAGCCGCCGGTGCAGGAAGCGGTGGCGCCGAGGGGACAAGGGGACAAGGGGACAAGGGGACAAGGGGACAAGGGGACGCTGCGTGCACCTGTACCACGAACTCCGCCACGCCGCGTCCGTCATTTCGAAGGAGGCGCCCGCGTAATCGCCGCCGGTGCAGGAAAGTCGTGGCGCCGACCGGAAATCTACTCACCTGTGCTGGTACCCCGCTTCCTCGTTCGATCTCGCCAGAGCCTCTGCTTTTCGCCGCCGGGGAGGCCGGTTCCAGAGCCAGGACGGCAGTTCCCCTGGGGCCGGCCCCCGGACTCTCCTTTTCGATGGCGAAATCCACCGCGGCGCCTCCCAACCGCCGATTACGCCCTTGAGCCATCCTCCCGCACGACGAGGAGGAGGAAAAAGAGGTTCTTCGTCGATTTTGTTGCAGGTAAACAGACCCGACGCCGAACTGTCATTTCGAAGGAGGCGCCTGCACCGAACTCGGCCCGTGCAGGATTCCCATGGCGCCGACTGAGAAATCTACTCACCCGTGCTGGTGATCCGGCCCACGGCTCCGTTCTCGACCCGCTTCTGTGCGGCGCATCGGAGGCGGGTCCCGGACGTGCGGCCAGCCATGAGCGTGGGTGAGTAG
>DATABT010000817.1:0-2547 GCA_036259455.1 Longimicrobium sp.
GCGCGGCTCTCCCCCATCCCGCAGACGGCCAGCCGGTGGTCGTTCTCCCCGCCCCACCGGCCGACGGGGTGAAAGCGGAGCAGAAAGCGCGGGTCGCCCGCGAAGTCCTCGCCCAGGGCGTCGACGAAGGGCGCCAGCCGCGGCACGTTCTCGCGGTCGTAGTTCACGCGGATGGCCACCTGGAACTGCGTCCGGCGCCGGGAGAGCGAGCGCAGGTTGTCCATGATCGTCTGCCACGTGGCGCTCCCGTCGCGCCCCACGCGCTTGCAGTCGTGCTCCGCGGCCAGCCCGTCCACCGTCACCTGGTAGCTGTTGCACCCCCACTCCAGCAGCCGCGTGGCCCGCTCCTCCGTGAGCAGGTACGCGTTCGTCGTCATGTGGTGGGTAAAGGCCAGGCCGTACTTCTCCGCGGTGTGAATGAAGAAGGGCGCCAGCTCCTCGATGGCCTCCCACCCGTACAGCGGCTCCCCGCCGAACCAGGAGATCCCGAAGTGCGAAAGCCGGGGCGCGCGCTGCTCCACCAGGCGGCGGACGCCCTGGCGCACGGCGGGCTCCATGGTCCCGTGCTTGAAGCGCTCGTAGCAGTACACGCAGCGGAAGTTGCAGTCCTCGCTGGCCAGCAGGATGAGCTGCAGCACGTCCGTCCTCCAGTGCTGCCGGGCAAAGCGGTAGCGGAACCGGTCCAGCTCCCCCCCGTCGTCGCGCACCAGGAAGCCGCGGCGCGCCAGGTACTCGCCCGTGCGGTCCAGCGGCGCGTCCACTCCGCCCCGCGCCAGCGCGGCGACCACGCGCTCGCGGTCGCGGGGCTTGAAGACGCTCACGGCGCCGGTAAAGGTGTTCCACAGGATGAGCCGCCCGTCGTCGCCCACGGTGCGCGCGTTGTAGCGCGAGGGCACAAAGCGCTCGCGCACGCGCGGGCGCAGCTGCACCAGCTCGGGCGCGGCGGCGGGGGACGGGCCGCCGTCCAGCGGCGACACGGACATGGCTGCGGTGGGAGTCATGGGCGGCCGGGAGGGGGAAAAGGGACGGATCGGGGGCACCGCGTGCGCGTGCGCCGGCCGCTCAGGGGCAGCGGTTGGTGCAGTTGCAGTTGTTGACGATGGTGTCGTCCCCCAGCGGGGCGATGATGCCGCCCGCCACGTCGTCCAGCTCCTCCACCTCCAGCTCGTCGTCATCGTCTTCGGGGGTGGAGATGACGAGGACCGTCATGGGGTCGCTCCTGTCGCTCAAAAGATGAGAATGGAAGCCGGCGGGATGTCCGGCCAGGGCGAAAGGCACACTCGGTGCCAATTGTCACAAAACGTATCTTCCGGTCCTCTGCGGGGTTACGTCTCTGTTCTACCGGCGGCCGTGGAACTCCGGCTCTACCGGATGGAACCGGGCGGCTATCGGCGCGGCGGGGCGCCCATCAGGCCGCCGCCGCGGCCGCCTTCAGCCGCGCCAGCAGCCGCTCTTCCGCGCCCTCCGCGGCCAGTTCCTCCAGCGTCCACTCCGCCAGCGCCAGCAGCACCCGCGCCCGTCCCTCCACGGTGCGGAACGGCGGATCCAGCCGCGCGTCCATCGCCTCCACGCGGAGCGCCGCGGCGCGTACGACGCGCTGCAGGACGACGAAGGCACCGTCCGAAAGGGGGGGATCGCCGCGGTAGTTCCACAGCCGGCCGTCCGCGCGGCATCCGTCCGCGTCCTGCACCCCGCAGAAGCGGAGGAACCACTCCGCCCGGTAGTGCCCCGCCGCCGCCACGATGCCCGCGTAGTCCGCCAGCAGCTCGTCCAGCGGGTGGTTGCGCATCGATCCCAGCACGCGGCGGGTGAAGTAGTGCGCGCACTCGTGCTCCAGCCGGATGACGAGCGACGCGCGACGCCACTCGTCTTCCGCCATCCCCATCCGCTCCGCGGGGACGCCGCTGTACGGCCCCTCGCTCAGCAGGACGAAGCGGTCCTGGTACAGCTCCCGCCGCCCGCGCAGCGCGGCGAAGGCGGAGTCCCAGTCCCGCGCGCCCCGCCCGTCCACCTCGCCGGCCTGCCAGCGGCGGCGCAGCTCCGCCACGCGCCCCCAGTTGACCAGGCCGCCCACCATGCACGCGCCCATGGACGGCGGAACGGCCGCCGGCTCGTTCTTCCGCGCCAGCGCCCGCACCAGCGCCTGGAAGTCCGCGCGCCGCGACGCCACGAGCACGGGCACCGCGCCGGCGGGGGTGGGATGGATGAAGAGCCGGACGCCGCCTTCGTCCTCCAGCCGCACGCCGTCCGCGGAGTCCGGAACAACACCCTTCCGCGTCGCCGCCAGGTACGCCTCCGTCCCGCTGATCCCCGCGGCGACGGGAAAGCGCAGCTGGACCAGGTGCTCGCGGAGCACGGGGATCACCCCGCGCGTCCGGGCCTGCTCCGCGTAGCGCGCCCACGCGGCCACGCACGGCTCGTCCGGCAGCGGCAGGCGAACGAACGGCGGCGGATGGAACCAGGGCTGGTCGTACGCCAGCAGCTCCGCCGTCTCCGCCGGGCCCGCGCCCAGGCCGCGCAGCACCGCCGCGCGCGCGCGGCCGCGGG
>DATABT010000818.1:0-9254 GCA_036259455.1 Longimicrobium sp.
GGGGCGCCGTCTGCGGTTTGGAGCTCCGGATTGTGGTTGGAGGGAGGAGGGTTACTCCTCCACCCGCCGCACGTCGGCGGCGCGGGGCCCCTTCGGGTCGTCCTGGATCTCGAACTCCACCCGGTCGCCGCGCTTCAGCGACTTGAACCCCTCCATCTGGATGGACGAGTGGTGCACGAACACATCCTTGCCGCCATCGTCCGGACGAATGAAGCCGAAGCCCTTGTCGTCCTTGAAGAACTCCACCACCCCAGTCTGTCGAGCCATGGTCCCTCCGCTACGACGGATTCCGGTCCACCGCCGGGTCGTCGCTCCGTCGCACGGCTCCCCGGTCTCTTCCCGCCGGCACATTTGCAAGGAGCGGGCCGCACAGATGTTTTCAGATGTTTGTCACGGCATCGGCGGCCGCGCCTCCCCCGTCAGTTCCAGGATCGCAACCTCCGGCCGGCACAGCAGACGGATGGGAAGGTGCACCGTCCCCACCCCCCGCGACGTGTACACCTGCGTCCAGGGACGTCTGCGCAGCCCTTCTTCGTACAGTTCCTGGTGCTCCGAGGGATTCTTCAGCGCGCCCAGAAAGGGAAGGCGCACCTGTCCGCCGTGGGTGTGGCCGCTCAGGACCAGGTCCACCGCGTCGTACGCGCGCCTCGCCTTTTCCGCCTGATCGGGGTCGTGCGCCAGCAGCAGGGTAAAGTCCCGCGCCTCCGGCGGCGGCAGCGCGTCCAGCGTGGGGCGGCCTCGCGACAGATCGTCCACCCCGGCGATGCAGAGCGACGCCCGGCCCACCTTCTCCAGCGCCGCGCGGTTGGTCAGGTCGCGC
This sequence comes from Longimicrobium sp., assembly GCA_036259455.1. Taxonomy (GTDB): domain Bacteria; phylum Gemmatimonadota; class Gemmatimonadetes; order Longimicrobiales; family Longimicrobiaceae; genus Longimicrobium. The sequence continues at coordinate 821 of DATABT010000818.1, forward strand.
AGATGGGGATGGCGCCGCAGTTCCGCGTGCCACTTCTCGATCCCCACCGTGTAGTCGTGGTTTCCCGGCACCGCCCACACTCCGTGCGGCGCGTTCAGCCCCGACAGCGCCTGCAGCACCGGCGCGAACGTCCCCGCGTCGTCCGCCGCGAAGTCGCCCGTCAGCGCGATCAGGTCCGGCCGCGCGTGCATCGCCAGCTTCGCGGCGCGGCGGATGAGCCAGAGCGGCGTGCCCTCGCCCGCGTGCATGTCGGTCAGCAGCGCGATGCGAAAGCCCTCCAAATCCGGGTGCAGCCCGCGGACGTGGATACGCGGCCGCGTGACCTCCAGCCACAGCGGCTCGATCAGGGTCCACGCGCCCAGCGCCCCCGCCGCGGCCGCCGCCGCGCCGGCCCACTTCAACCCCGTGCTCGTTTTCGCCATGCGCGCGGCAGGAGCAAGCCCCAGACCACACCAAAACGCCGTTCGGGCCCTCGCCCCGGCCGGCCTTTCGCCCGTTCCTCGCGGCGTGCGTCCGACCCCTCTCCCAGGGGAACCCGAACTTTGCCGCAGCGCATCGAAGTTCAACCTCCCCCAGGGTTGTTGGGGGAGGTGAGCGAGGTTTACGAGCCCGGAGGGGGCGTGCCGCCGCGCCGGACCGTTGGAAGCGCGATTGAATTCCTCCCCTCTCCACGAGGAACGGGCGGGGCGGGGTCGGGGGAGGGGCCCCGCCTGCCACCCTCGCAGCCCGAATCTTGCCACGCGGCCACACCGCGAACAGATTCCCGCCGCCGCGACCGGACGCCGGCGCGGACCCGACGCATCCCCAGAAATCCCGATCGATCCGAGGAAGATCATGGTGAACACCGTCGCGACACCGGCGGACGGGCTGGACATCCTCTCCCGCCCGTCCGTCCGCGCGCTGCTGGACGAGGTCCGCGATTCCGTGACCGCAGAAGGCGGCGCCTTCAGCCTGGTGAGCGCCGATGCGCTGCGTTCCGGCGGCGTCGACAGGCTCGTCCGCGCCGCCGTCTTCGGCGACGACGAGGACGTGCGCGACACGGCCCGCTGGCTGCTGCTGCACGCCGGCCACGCCGTGGGCATTGCCCCCGCGTCCATCCACGAGCTGTACATGGCCCGCGGCCGCGGCGAGATCGGCGGCTTTACGGTGCCGGCGATGAACGTCCGCGCCGCCTCGTACGATACCGCGCGCGCCCTGTTCTCCGCCGCCGCGCAGCTCGAGGTGGGCGCGCTGATCTGCGAGATCGCGCGGTCGGAGATCGGCTACACCGATCAGCGGCCGGCGGAGTACGTATCCGTGATGATCGCCGCGGCCATCAAGGAGGGGTGGAGCGGCCCGCTCTTCATCCAGGGCGACCACTTTCAGGTCAACGCCAAAAAGTACAAGGCCGACCCGGAGCCGGAGCTGCGCGCCGTCAAGGACATCATCCGCGAGGGGCTGCACGCAGGCTTCTACAACATCGACATCGACACCAGCACCCTGGTGGACCTGTCGCAGGAGGGGCTGGACGCGCAGCAGGCCCTCAACTCGCGCCTCAGCGCCGAGCTGACGGCGTACGTGCGCCACTACGAGCCGGCGGGCGTGACGGTCAGCATCGGCGGCGAGATCGGCGAGGTGGGGACGGAGAACAGCACGCCCGAAGAGCTGCGCGCGTACATGGACGGCTACAACCGCGCGCTGCAGGCCGTCTCGCGGAAGGAAGGGCGGCCGGTCCCCGGGCTGAGCAAGATCAGCGTGCAGAGCGGCACCACACACGGCGGCACGGTGCTGCCGGACGGCTCCATCGCCGACGTGGCCATCGACTTCGAGACGCTGCGCACGCTTTCGGAGATCGCCCGCAACGAGTACGGGATGTCGGGCGCGGTGCAGCACGGGGCCAGCACGCTGCCGCAGAGCGCGTTCGGCAACTTTCCGCGGGTGGAGACGGCGGAGATCCACCTTGCCACCAACTTCCAGAACCTCCTGTACGACCAGCTGCCCGACGAGCTGCGCGAGCAGATGTACGAGCACTGCCGCCAGAACTTTCCCGACGAGCGCAAGCCCACGGACACGGAGGAGCAGTTCATCTACAAGGCGCGCAAGAAGGCGCTGGGCGCGTTCAAGCGCGAGCTGTGGGACCTGCCGGAGGACGACCGTGCCCGCATCCGCGGCGTGCTGAACGAGACCTTCGCATTCCTCTTCCGCCAGCTGCGCGTGGAGAACACGATGGACATCGCCCGCAGGTACGTGCCGCTCCCCGCCATCGCCCACGCCTCGCCGGCCGACATGCGGATGAAGGCCGCCGCGGACGACTGGGACCTGTCGGACTGACCGACGGCCTGCGGGAGTGCGTTAGTGCGGGGGTGACGGAGTGACGAGGAGCCGGGATCGCGAGGGTGCGGGTCCCGGCTCCTTCGCGTGGGGCCCTCTCCCCCGACACGGTCCTGGATCGATCTCCCCCAGGGCTTTTTGGGGGGAGGTGGGCGAGGTTTGCGAGCACGGAGGGGGGCGTGCCCCCTGGCACCGCGCTCTCCGGGGCGCTCCGATGTCGTCTATCCCCCTCCCGCACGGTTGGGGGAGGGGGTGGACGAGCCTGAGCGAGGCCGGGGGAGGGCCCCGCCTTGCCTCGCGCCCCCGCCCGTCCCACAATCCCTGATCTGGATACTTCTGGGTACTTCCACGAACATTACGCGCATCCGCAACCCCTTCATGCGAGTGGCGATCATCGGCAGGCGCGCGCGGGGCGGCGCATGAGGCAGCGGTTCTCGTCAGGGCGGCTGCCGGAGCCGCGGCGCGTGCTGTCGTGGGTGTACCTGGGCCGCCTGTGCCTGGCCGGCGCCATCTTCATGGCCGCCGCGCTGGTGTGGAAGCAGGCGGAGGCCAACATCACCCTGGCCGCCTCGCTCATCCTGGTGCTGGCGGCGGCGTTCACGGCCGGCTCGTTCTGGTACACGCACCTCACCAACCACAAGCCCGGGCGCGGCTACCTGTACTGGCAGGTGGTGTTCGACGTGCTGCTGGTGTCCGCCGTGGTGCACCTGACGGGCGGGCCGGACAGCGACTTCGTGCCGCTGTTCGTGCTGGTGATCGTGGCCGCCGCCATCCTGCTGCCGTTCGTGGGCGGAGTGCTGATCGGCGTGCTGGTGAGCCTGCTCTTCTTCGCCGACATCGTCTACAGCACGCACACGGTCAGCGCCAGCTCCATCCTGCAGATCGTACTGTTCGCCGCCGTGGCGCTGGCCACCGGGTACCTGGGCGACCGGCTGCGGCAGACGGGCGCCGTGCTGGGCGAGGTGGAGACGGAGCTGCGCCTGCTGCGGCTGGACACGGACGACGTGCTGGCCAGCATCGCGACGGGATTGATCACGGTGGATGGGGCCGGGCGCCTTGCCTTCATCAACCCCGCCGCGGCGGACCTGCTGCGCATCCGGGCGTCGGACTGGCTGGGGCGGCCGTTTCTCGCCAAGCTGGATGCGGTCGCCCCCGGCCTGGGCCGCGTGATCGCGCAGTCGTCGGAGACGCGCACGCCGGTGCGGCGCTTCGAGACGGACGAGACGAACGGGATGGTCTTCGGCGTGAGCACCACCCTCATCCAGCGTGACGAGGGCGGCGGGCTCCCGTCGGTGACGGCCATCTTTCAGGACATCACCGAGCGCAAACGGATGGACCAGCTGCGCGGCCGCGCCGAGCGGCTGGAGGCGGTGGCGGAGCTCTCCGCCTCGCTGGCGCACGAGATCAAGAACCCGCTGGCCTCCATCCGCAGCGCCACGGAGCAGCTGACGGCGGACGGCATCGACGTGGAGGACCGCGCCGTGCTGGGCAACCTGGTGGTGCGTGAGTCCGACCGGCTGAGCCGCCTGCTGACGGAGTTCATCGACTTCGCGCGGGCGCGGATGCGCGCGCCGGAGCGGCTGGACGTGGCCCGGCTGGTGCGGCACGCGGTGGACGTGGTGATGGCGCACCCGCAGGCCCGCGGCGTGAACGTCGCGGTCGTGATCGATGCGGCCGCCGAGCACGTCGCCGTCCACGGCGACGAAGACCTGCTGCACCGCGCCGTGCTGAACCTGGCGCTGAACGCGGTGCAGTGGGCGGGGCAGGACGGGCGGGTGGAAGTGCAGGTGGACGTGGTGGCTACGGACCTGATGGCGCCGCGGCTGGGCGCCGCGCGGGCCGTGCGGATCCGCGTGTCGGACACGGGCCCCGGGGTGCCCGAGGAGAACGCGGAGCACATCTTCGACCCGTTCTTCACCCGCCGCCCCGGCGGCACGGGGCTGGGCCTCGCGCTGGTGCAGCGCGCGGCGGATGCGCACGGGGGCGCCGTCTTCGTCGACCAGCCGCGCGGCGACGGCTGGGGCGCCACGTTCGCCTTCTACCTCCCCGCGCTGGCGGACCAGGTGGCGCCCTCCCCCGGCCTCGCCTAGGCTCCGTTGGCTACCTCCCCACGCAGTTCGTGGGGGAGGGCCGGGGAGCGGGGGCCGCGCGCAGCGCGACGCCGTAAACTCACCTGGCGCGCGAACCCGGCCGCCGCAAGATGAAGTTCAACCTCCCCCAGGGTTTCTTGGGGGAGGTGGGCGAGGTTTACGAGCCCGGAGGGGGCGCCCGGGCGGAGCCATCCACCGCACTCGAGAAGTGGACCTTGCGCTGTCACGTGGAGATCTTTACGTGGCGATGCAATCACGCACGAACTACGAAAGAAACCGGCCGTGAGCGAGCCGAAGATCCTGATCATCGACGACGAGACCGCCATCCTCGACACCCTGCGCATCCTGCTGAAGCGCGAGGGCTTTCAGGTGGAGACGGCCGTGGGCGGCCAGGCGGGCGTGGACAGGCTGTCGGAGGTGCGCCCCGACGTCGTGCTGAGCGACGTGCGAATGCCCGGCGTGGGCGGACTGGAGGTGCTGCTGGCCGCCAAGGAACTGGACCGCGCCCTCCCCGTCATTCTGATGACCGCGCAGGCCTCGCTGCAGACGGCCATGCGCGCCGTGAACGAGGGCGCCTTCTACTACATCCAGAAGCCGTTCAGCAACGACGAGCTGGTCGCCATCTGCCGCCGCGCGGCCGAGTCGCGGCAGCTCAAGAAAGAAAACCAGGAGCTGCGGACGGAGATCCGCCGCCGCGACCGCAGCGACGTGGCGCGGCCCATCGGCAGGAGCCGCGGGTTCGTCGAGGTGCTCAAGACGGCTGAGACGGTGGCGCCCAGCGATTCCACCGTGCTCATCACCGGCGAGTCGGGGACGGGCAAGGAGGTGCTGGCCAAGTACATCCACACCATCAGCGACCGCGGCGAGGGGCCGTTCGTCTCCATCAACTGCGGCGCGCTCCCGGAAAACCTGCTGGAGAGCGAGCTCTTCGGCCACGTGCGCGGCTCCTTTACCGGCGCGGTCCGGGACAAGCAGGGCCTCTTCGTCGCCGCGAAGGGCGGCAGCTTTTTCCTGGACGAAGTGGGCGAGATGTCGCCGGCCACGCAGGTCAAGCTGCTGCGCGCGCTGCAGGAGCGCGAGGTGATTCCCGTCGGCGCCACGGAGCCGGTGCCGGTGGACGTGCGCATCATGGCCGCCACCAACCGCGACCTGGACGAGGAGATCCGCCGCGGCAGCTTTCGCAGCGACCTGTTCTACCGCCTGAACGTCATCACGCTGCAGCTGCCGCCCCTGCGCGAGCGGCCCGACGACGTGCCCATCCTGTGCGAGTTCTTCCTGGAGCGCTTCGCCGAGCAGCGCGGCCGCGCCGTTCCGCGGCTTTCGTCCGAGGCGGTCGCCGCGCTGCAGTCGTACGACTGGCCGGGCAACGTGCGGGAGCTGGAGAACGCCCTGGAGCGCGCCGCGGTGCTCACGCCCGACGGCGGCGAGATCGTTACGGGCGTGCTGCCGCCGCGCATCACGGAGCGCCAGGCGCAGCCGCTGGTGAGCGCCAACCTGCCGCCCAACCCCACGCTGGAGATCATCGAGCGCGCCTACATCCACTGGGTGCTGTTCTCCGAGGGCGGCAACAAGACCCGCGCGGCCGAGGTGCTGGGCATCGACCCCTCCACCCTCTACCGCAAGCTGCAGCGCTACGGGATGGAGCAGTAGGGGCCCCCCCGGGCGCAACGCGAACCTGGACGACGACCCTGCCGATTTTCAATCCCCCCGCCGTGACCATCCGCGCCGAGTACGACCGCGCCGCCGCCGACTACGACCGCCGCTGGGCGCGCTACAACCGCGCGAGCCTCGCCCTGCTGCGCCCGTGGGTCGAAGGCGCCAACCTCGGCCAGGTGGTGGACGTGGGATGCGGCACGGGCAACCTGCTGCCCTTGCTGCGCGACTGCGGCGGGCGGCTGGAGGGCTACGTGGGTGCCGACCTCTCGCCCGGGATGCTGCTCGTCGCGCGAGGGAAGGCGCGCGACGGGCGGACGGGATTCGTCGCGGCGGATGCGGCCCGGCTGCCGCTGGGCGACGCGGCGTTCGATACGGCGGTGTCCGCGTCGGCGCTGCACTACTGGGATGATGCGCGTGCCGGGCTGGCGGAGATCCGGCGCGTGCTGCGCCCGGGCGGCCGCCTGCTGCTCCTCGACTGGGTTCGCGACCCGCTGCCGATGCGCGCGCTCGACGCGTGGATGCGCATCGCGCGCGTGGAGTACCGGCGGATGTACTCGCGCACGGAGATGGCGGATGCGCTCGCGGCCGCGGGCTTTCGCGTACAGGCGGAGGCGCGCGGGAGCGCGGGAGGACCGTGGCGGCTGATCGCGTTCGAGGCGCGCGCGGCGTGACGGACTTCGCGGGAATGGCATCGAACGCTCCCCTTTCTCCCGCGCAGCGGGAAGAGGGGCCGGGGAAGAGGGGCGCGGACGCAGGGGATACCCGTCGTCGATTCTCGATCCTTCCCCCACCCAACCTCCCCCAGGGGTTTTGGGGAGGTCGCGAGGCGACGAGCGGGAGGGGGCGTCCGCTCGGAAGCCGCAGAAGCGCATGGGAGCAGGGGGGCTGCCCCCCTCTCGTTCGCCCCCACACTGGACGTAAATATCAGCTGTCCTTAGATTTGCCGATCTTCAGAATCCTTGGGACGCCCCTCCGCGTACTCCCCACGACCGATCGTCCTTCCAGCAGCACCAGGACCGATGATGCGCAGCAACTCCACCTACGTCATCACACCGGACTCGTTCCAGATCAGCCAGGCGATCATCGGGCTGCCGCTGGCGCGGCCGTCGCGGCGCCTGGTCGCCATGCTGCTGGACCTGCTGTTCGTGGCGCTGCTGGTCAAGATGGCGGGCCCGGTGCTGCTGGGCCTGGCCGCCGCCTGGTTCGCGTTCCGCATCTCGGCGAAAGTCTCCGGCACCGGAGCGCGGCCGCTGGGCAGGACGGTGAGCCTCGGCATGCGGGTATTCGGCGCGCTCATCCTGTTCCTGGTGGCCACCAGCGTCTGGAAGAAGGGCGCCGACGGCGTGCGCCGCATGGTTTCCACCTCCGGCGTGCAGGTCAGCGTTTCGAGCAAGGGCGGCACCGACAGCGTGAACGTGAGCCCGTGGCAGGCGCTGGGGCTGGTGGGCGAGGTGCGCGCGCTGGAGAACGCGCGGACCGAGGAGGACGCGCGGCGCCTGGCCGGCGAGCTGGCGACCGGCTTTCGCCGCGCGGGGATGAGCGAGGACGCGGTGCACCAGACGCTGGAGAGCATCGCGGACGACTCCGACCACGACTGGATGGAGCGCGCGGTGGAGAGCGCGCTGGCCGCGCCCGCCGCGGCCGCCGCGCCGGATTCCGCGAAGCCCGTGAGCGCCGACTCGCTGGCGCGCGCGTACGCCGCCTACACCGCCGCGGGCGACACCGCCGCCGCGCGCGCCATCCAGCCGCAGCTGGCCTCGGTGCTGGCGCGCGACAGCCTGGACGCGCTGCGCGGCGAGCTGCGCCAGTCCGAGCGCCACACGCAGCAGCTGGCGGGAGAGGTGGAGCGGCTGGAGAACCGGGGCATCCTGCACGCCATCACCGAGTTCCTGGACGAGCTGGGGATCGGCTTCGGGTGGACGGGCCTCTACTTCACCGCCTTCCTGACGCTGTGGCGCGGCCAGACGCCGGGGAAGAGGCTGGTGGGCGTGCGCGTGGTGCGGCTGAACGGCCAGCCGATGACGCTGTGGATGTCGTTCGAGCGCTTTGGTGGATACGCGGCCGGCCTGGTTACCGGTCTGCTGGGCTTTGCGCAGGTCTACTGGGACCGCAACCGGCAGATGATCCACGACAAGATCGTGGAGACCGTCGTGGTGCGGGAGCGCGGTGCCCGCCAGGCCGCGCCGGCCCCCGCGCCCGCGCAGCCGGCGGTGGCGGCCTTCGCGCCGTATCCGACGGTGCGGCGGACGAGCTGAAGGGACAAGGGGACAAGGGGACAAGGGACAAGGGGACAAGGGGACAAGGGGACAAGGGACGCGTTGGCCGTCGAGCCGCTGGTCACGCGACCGGAACAACTTCTCCGCACGCTCGAGGGGCGC
>DATABT010000819.1:0-10877 GCA_036259455.1 Longimicrobium sp.
GCGCCGGCCCCGGCGGCGAGCCCCAGCGCGGCGAGGAAAAGAAGGGCGGACCTGCTCATGGCCTCCTCCTGTGGATCGGGGAGAGGAAGGAAAAAACGGCGGCGTGGGGGCGCTGCATAAATCCCGCCCGCTTTCGCGCGAAGGCGCGGTGTGGACGGATGCGGCGCGCGGGCGGAGGCGCGGATGGTGCTGGAGCCGGGGGCGTTCCACGTGCTGGCGGGCAAGCCGTCCGCTACCTTCCACGTGGGACGCGGGTCACGGATCGGCGACGAGAGGACGGTGATGGAGACGATGGAGCGGTACGAGCGCATGCCCTACCGCCGCTGCGGGCGCAGCGGCCTGCGGCTGCCGGCGATCTCGCTGGGGCTGTGGCACAACTTCGGGGGCGTGGATCCGTTCAACGTGGGGCGCAACATCGTGCTGCGCGCGTTCGAGCTGGGGATCACGCACTTCGACCTGGCCAACAACTATGGACCGCCGCCGGGCTCCGCCGAGGAGAACTTCGGTCGCATCCTGCGCGCCGACCTGGCCGGCCACCGCGACGAGCTGATCATCAGCACCAAGGCGGGATACGGGATGTGGCCCGGTCCCTACGGCGACGGCGGGTCGCGCAAGTACCTGCTGGCCAGCCTGGACCAGAGCCTGGCGCGAATGGGGATCGGCTACGTGGACGTGTTCTACCACCACCGCCCCGATCCCGACACGCCGCTGGAGGAGACCATGGGCGCGCTGGAGCAGGCCGTGCGCTCCGGCAAGGCGCTGTACGCCGGCGTCAGCAACTATCCGCCGGACCTCACCCGCCGCGCCGCCGCGCTGCTTCGGGAGATGCGCGTTCCCTTCGTGCTGCATCAGCCGAAGTACAGCATGCTGGAGCGCACGCCGGAGCGCGGGCTGCTGCAGGCGCTGGAGGAGGAGGGGGTCGGCTGCATCGTCTTTTCCCCGCTCGCGCAGGGGCTGCTGACGGACCGCTACCTGCACGAGATCCCGGCGGACTCGCGCGCCGCCAAGCCGCACGGCTTTCTCCGCGAGGACCAGGTGACGGAGGAGCGCCGCGCGCAGCTGGTGGCGCTGAACGCCATCGCGCGGGCGCGGGGGCAGACGCTGGCGCAGCTGGCCCTCGCCTGGGTGCTGCGCCACCCCGCCGTGACCTCCGCGCTGATCGGCGCCAGCCGCGTCGCGCAGCTGGAGGACAACGTCGCCGTGCTGGACAACCTCGCCCTCTCCGGCGACGAACTGCGCGAGATCGACCGCATCCTGGGGTGAATCCCCGGGCCGAGGCGGGCCCTCTCCCCCGACCGGCCTCTGGTGCGGGTCGCCACGGCGGTCAAGGTGGTTCGGCGGGCGATTGCGTGATCCGACGACGCCCCCTCGCCGGCCCTCTTTTACAAACTGCGTGGGGGAGGGAGAACGGCAGGCAACCCGTTTGTGCGAAGTCGAATTCTCCCCTCTCCGCGAGGAACGGAGCGGGGAGGGGCCCCGCGCGACGCAGACGGCTCTCTTTCGAATTGCGTCACCTCTCCCCCTGCAGTTGCGGGGGAGAGGCCGGGAGAGGGGCCGCGTCGGACGCAGCGTGATGCCGTTGGCCGAGCCAAGGTGGATCAGCATCCCCGACCTCCCCCAGGTTTTTTGGGGGGAGGTCGCGAGGTGACGGGCGGGAGGGGGCGCTCGGCAGAGGCCTTGCCGCTGCCGCAAGAAGTTCTGCGAAACGCAGAACTTCATGCACCCAGCAGGTCGCGATAGAAGGCGAGGGTCTGCCCGGCGATGGCGCGCCAGCTGAAGTGGGCCAGCACGCGCTCGCGGGCGGCGGCGCCCATCGCGGCGCGGCGGTCCGGGGCGTCGATCAGCTCGTTCACGGCGTCGGCCAGGGCGCGGGAGAAGGCCGTCGGGTCGCGCGGCTCCACCGATCCGCCGCCCTGGGCCTCCATGGGGACCAGGATGCCCGTCTCGCCGGGGACCACGATCTCCGGGATGCCACCCACGGCGGAGGCCACGACGGGCGTCTCGCACGCCATCGCCTCCAGGTTGATGATGCCGAACGGCTCGTACACCGACGGGCAGACGAACACCGCCGCGTGCGAGTAGAGCGCGATCACCCGGTCCTTCGGCAGCATCTCCGGAATCCACACGACCGGCACCGGCGCCTCGTGCTTCACCTCCTCCACCAGCGCCGCCATCTCCGCGCCGATCTCCGGCGTGTCCGGCGCGCCCGCGCACAGCACCACCTGCACGCCGCGATGAAAGTGCGGGATGGCGCGCACCAGGTGCAGGATCCCCTTCTGCCGGGTGATGCGGCCGACGAAGAGGACGATGGGAATCTCCGGATCCACGCCCAGCGCGCGGAGGACCTCCGGATCGTGGCGCGGCTGGTACTCCTCCGGGTCGATGCCGTTGTGGATGACGCGCACGCGATCCGGATGGACGCCGTAGAGCGTCTGCACGTCCTCCTTCATCGCCGCGGAGACGGCGACGACGCCGTCGGCGTTGTGGTACGCGGTGCCCTCGATCCACGTGGTCACGTCGTACGCGCGGCCCAGCTGCTCCACCTTCCACGGCCGGTGCGGCTCCAGCGAGTGCGTGGTCAGCACCAGCTTCGCGCCGGTGAGCGGCCTGGCGAGCAGTCCCGCCAGGTGCGAGTACCAGGTGTGGCAATGGACGATGTCGGGCGCATCCACCGCGCCCACCATCGCCAGGTCGCGCAGGAGCGCATCCAGCAGCCGCGCGTGCCGGGGGTCCTGCACGGGGAGGTCGGCGCGGGGCGCGACGCCCTGCACGCGGAGATTTCCATCCTCCACCCGCTGCTCGCCGAAGGAAAGCACCTGCACCCGGTGCGCGCCGCCCTCCGCGCGGGCCAGCTCGCGCGACAGGTACTCGATGTGGACGCCGGCCCCGCCGTACACGTGCGGCGGGTACTCGTTGGTCAGCTGCGCAACGCGCAGCGGGCGGGCGGTCATATGACGGTGCCGTCCGGGATCTCGGCGTTCTTTACGATGACCACGATCCCGTCGCGGATGTAGAACCCGGGCCCCTCGCCATCCTGCACGCCGCCCGCGTTGGTGATCACGCACCGCCGGCCGATGGAGGCGTTCTTGTCGATGATGGCGCCCTCGATGGTGGTGTCCTCGTCGACCCCCGGGTTGGCGGGGCCCTCCACGCGGTTGCGGCTGCCGGGGTCCTCCCAGCGGTAGTAGTCGGCGCCCATCATCACCGCGCGGTGGATGCGGGTGCGCGCGCCGATGTACGAGCGGATGCCGATGACCGCGTGCGAGATGTCGCTGTCGATGACGACGCAGGCTTCGGAGATGATGGAGTGGTCGACGCGCGAGCGGGTGACCTTGGCCGGCGGCAGCAGGCGTGCGTTGGTGTACAGCGGCATCTGCTCGTCGAACAGGTTGAAGGCCGGCTTGGCCTCCGTCAGCATCAGGTTGGTCTCGAAGAACGACCGCACCGTGCCGATGTCGTTCCAGTATCCCTTGAACGGGTAGGAGACGACCTTTCGCTCCTTGATGGCGCGGGGGATGATGTGCTTGCCGAAGTCGTTGGCGTCGGGCCAGGCGTCCAGCAGCTCCTGCAGCACCTGGCAGTCGAAGATGTAGATGCCCATCGACGCCAGATAGACGCGTCCGGCGCTCCGCAGCTCCTCCTCCACCGGGCTGTCCTTGCCCTCCAGCTCGTCGCGGGCGGGCTTTTCGTAGAACTCGGTGATGCGGTGCTCTTCGTCCGTCTTGAGGATGCCGAAGGCGGGGGCGTCGTCCGCCGTCACCGGCGTGGCGGCAATGGTGATGTCGGCGCCGGTGCGGTGATGGTGCTCCAGCATGAGTCGGTAGTCCATCGTGTACAGCTGGTCGCCGGACAGGATGAGCACCTCGTCGTGCGGGTAGCTGCGGATGTGCAGGTTGCTCTGCCGCACGGCGTCGGCGGTGCCCTGGTACCAGTGCTCGCTGGTGGGCGTCTGCTCGGCCGCCAGCACGGTCACGAATCCGCCGCGAAAGCGGTCGAACAGGTACGACCGGGCGATGTGGTCGTTCAGGCTGGCCGAGTTGAACTGCGTGACCACGAAGATGCGGTTGAGCCCGGAGTTGATGCAGTTGGAGATGGGGACGTCCACCAGCCGGTACTTGCCGGCCAGGGGCACGGCCGGCTTGGCGCGCTGGGCCGTAAGCGGAAACAGCCGCGTGCCGGCGCCGCCCCCCAGGATGACCGCGAGAACTCGATCCATGTGGATGAGAGATAGATGCCGTGTGACCGGAGCTCTCCTGGACTGACGAGGCCGGCGGGGATGCCCATTCTGCTGCAAGGTAAAGACCCGCACGTCCCACAGTCTACATCCCCACCGGCTTCTCACGTTCAGGTATGTCTCTGCGGAGGCGGAAAGTATCACGGATTTGGCCTCACACGGAGTAGACGGGAGTTCACGGAGTTTTCTCGTGCCCTCCCTCGAACTTCTTCTCGTTCCTCCTGGGCTGATGAAAAGAGAAGAAGGGAGTTTCTCGCGAAAGAGCCCTACTCCGTTACCTCCGTCGGCTCCGTGTGAGGCCAGAGCAGGAAGAGCCGGCCCTGCCCTGGGGTGTCTAAAAGCGCCCGTGCGGTGGCGTGATCTGTGCGCGATTAGGGCGGTATGCCGCCCGCGCCCGACTTTCGTCCCATGCTCGCAACGCTCGCCCGCACGCCGCCGGCGGGACGCGAGTGGGTGTTCGAGCCCAAGTACGACGGCATCCGCGCCATCGCCGTGGTCACCGGCGGCGCGGTGGCGCTGCTTACCCGCAACGGCAACGACAAGGCGCCGCAGTTTCCCGAGCTGGTGCAGGCGCTGCGCGAGCTGCGCGCGGAGGTGGGCGCGGACCTGGTGCTGGATGGCGAGGTCGTGGCCCTGCGCGATGGGAAGATCGTGCGCTTCGAGGCGCTGCAGGGGCGCATGCACATCGAAAAGCGCGGCGCCATCGCGCGGCTGGCGCGCGAGGAGCCGGCGGCGTACGTGGCGTACGACCTTCTGCTCACCGGCCGCGAGCCCCTCGTCGCCGATCCGCTCACGCGCCGCCGCGCCGCGCTGGAGGCGCGGCTCGAGGGGCGCCAGACGGAGCGCCTGCGCCTGGGCGAGCGCTCGGCGGACGCGGCGGAGCTGATGGAGCGCGCCCGCCGCGGCGGCTGGGAGGGGATCATCGCCAAGCGCGCGTCTTCCCGGTACGAGCCGGGCGCGCGGTCGAAGAACTGGCTCAAGGTAAAGCTCACGCCGCAGGAGGAGTTCGTCATCGGCGGATGGACCGATCCCACCAACCCCGCGCGCCGCCTGGGCGCCATCCTGCTCGGCGAGTTCAGCGCGGAGGGGCGGCTGCGCTACGTGGGGCACACGGGCAAGGGCTTCAGCGAGCGCACGCTGAAGACGCTGCACGGCGCGCTGACGGCGCTGGAGCGGGATGATCCGCCGTTCGATCCCGCGCCCCACCTGGTGCAGGGCCATCACTGGGCGGACCCCGTGCTGGTGGCGGAGATCCGCTACGCCGAGCGAACCTCCGCCGGCAAGCTGCGCGATTCCACGTACCTGGGCCTGCGCGACGACAGGTCCGCCGCGGACCTGCGCGCCGCCGCGTCCGGCGCCGATCCCGCGGAGGCGGAGCGGGTGGTGGATGCGCTGCGCGAAATGGAGGAGGCCGGCGGATCGGGGGTGCTGCGCGTGGGCGCGGCCGAGCTCGAGGTGGAGCATCTCGACCGGTCGATGTACCCGGGCTCGCGCTTCACCCGCGGCGACCTGCTGCGCTACTACGCGCGGATGGCGCCGTACGTCCTTTCCGCCATGCGCGACCGGCCGCTGGCGGTGGCGTACTTTTCCGGCGCGCCAGGCAAGCGCCCCGTCTACCGCCAGACCGCGCCCGCGGACGCGCCGCCCGGCGTTCGCGTGGAGCCGGTGCAGGCGGGAAAGGAGCGCAAGCGCATGCTCGTGGGCGGGGACCTGGCCACGCTGCTGTTCACCATCGCGCGCGGCGCCATCTCGTACGATCCGTGGCACGTGCGCGTGCAGCACCCGCACGCGCAGGACTACGTCGTCCTGGACCTGGATCCCATGCCCGGCGCGGACTTCGCGCGCGTCGTCGAGGTCGCGCAAGCCGCGCGCGAGGTGGCGCGGGCGGCGGAGCTTCCGGCGCGGCTGAAGACCTCCGGCCGCGCGGGGCTGCACGTCTACGTCACCATGCCGCCGGGTACGCCCGTCCCCTCAGCGGTGAAGGCGGCGGAGCAGCTGGCGCGCGAGGTCGCCCGTCGCGCCCCGGGGAGTGCTACGGTGGAGCGGACGGCGGCGGCGCGCCCGCGCGCCAGCGTGTACGTGGACCACCTGATGTCGCGGCGGGGCGCGAACGTGGCCGGCGCCTACGCCGCGCGCAACACGCCGCACGGCACCGTCAGCGCGCCGCTCGCCTGGGACGAGCTGGCGGATGACCTCGATCCGCGCGCCTTCACCCTCGACACCCTTCCCGCCCGCGTCCGCGACGTCGGCGATCTCTGGTCGATGCCGGAAACCGACTGACGCCGTGGTTGCCCGAGTCATCCGGCCCTGGGCGCACCACACTCGATGAACGCGGCCGTTCAACCTCCACCAGGGGTTTTTGGGGAAGTGGGCGAGGTTTACGAGCCAGGAGGGGGCGCTCGCGCGGAGCCGCCACGCGCGCAGGCGTGAGGGTCCGTCGAGCGGGGCGCGGCATCAGCACGGGTGAGTAGATTTCTCAGTCGGCGCTCCGGGTTTCTGCACCGGCAAAGACCACGCGGGCGCCTCCTTCGAAATGACAGCCACGGCGTGGGCGACGCGCGGCGCTCCGACGCGCGCGGGGACCTCTTGCCGGTATTAACTTTACAATGTAAAGTACTTGTCGATCAATCGCTGCCGGTCGCGGCGATCATCGGGCAGAGAGTCGCGCGCGCCGCGTGGCTTCTGTCATCGCACACGGCGGAGGACGGATGCGCGGCAGAACTTTGTGACACAGAGCACTTGACGCAGTGGGTTTCCGCGATACATTGTAGTCCTATGTATACCGGCTCTATGTATGCGCGGCCCCACAGCGCCGCGGTGAACGCTCCTCGCTCCCCAGGCAGTTCCGCCCGGGGACGGAGTTCGCCAGTCCGATGAGCATCAACAAGGACCTCGTCGCGGCGTCGTCGACGCCCCTGGTGCTGGCGATCCTGGCGGAGGGGGACAGCTACGGCTACGCCATCCTGAAGCGGGTGCGCGAGCTGTCCGGCGGCGAGCTGGAATGGACGGATGGCATGCTGTATCCCGTGCTCCACCGGCTGGAGCGCTCCGGGCTGGTCGAGGCTCGCTGGGACCAGGCCGAGACGGGAAGGCGGCGCAAGTACTACCGGATCACCGAGGCCGGCCGCGAGCAGCTGGCCGAGGAGCGGCGCCAGTGGCACACGGTCGACCAGGCGCTCCGGAACATCTGGTCGGCGATGGCCGTGGCCTGGGCCACCGCCTTGAACCCGGTTCTTTTTCCCCAGCGCGGTTGAGCATGTATCAGAAGCCTGACGACGCGGCAGCGGACTCCCTGGAGCAGCAGATCGAGGCGTGGCGGGCGCACCTGCGCAGGAGCGGGGCGATCACCACCCCGGACGCCGCGGAACTGGAAGACCACCTGCGTGAGCAGATCGCTTCGCTGAACGCGGACGGGCTCGCCGACGACGAGGCGTTCCTGGTGGCGGTCAAGCGGATGGGTGCAATCGACGCGCTGACGCGGGAGTTCGCCCGGGAGCACTCGGACCGCCTCTGGAAGCAGCTCGTTCTTTCCGGCGACGGATGGGAGGGCGGGGCAGAACCCGCCAGCCCCTACGGGTCCCGGAAGATGTGGGTGGCGCTGGCCCTGGCCGTGGCGGCCGCGGTGGCGATCAAGATCCCGGCACTCTTCGGGATCACCTTCGACGAGGGCGGCGTGTTCTACTCGCTCAACCTCGCCTTCTTCACCCTTCCGTTCATCGCCGCGTACTTCGCCTGGGAGCGGCCGCTGCCGCGCTCGGGCCGGATCGGGCTGGCCGCGGTGTTCGCCGCGGCGGCCGTCGTGGTGAACGCATTCCCCTTCAACCCCTCGCCCGAATCCGACACGCAGATCCTGACCGTTCTGCACCTGCCCATCGCGCTGTGGCTGGCCGTGGGGGCGGCCTACGTGGGCGGGCGCTGGCGGGGGAGCGAGCGGCGGATGGACTTCGTGCGCTTCACGGGCGAGCTGTTCATCTACTTCGTCCTGATCGCGCTGGGCGGGGGCGTGCTCATGGCGATGACCTTCGCCCTGTTCGCGGCCATCGGCATCGACGCGGAGCCGCTGGTGGGCGAGTGGATCGTCCCCGCCGGCGTGGTGGGCGCCACCGTGGTGGCCTCGTGGCTGGTGGAGGCCAAGCAGAGCGTCATCGAGAACATGGCGCCCGTGCTCACCCGCATCTTCTCGCCCCTCTTCGCCCTGCTCTTTCTCGCCTTCATGGTGACGATGGTGGCCACGGGGCGGGGCATCGACCCGGAGCGGGAAATCCTCATCGTCTTCGACCTGCTGCTGGTGGTGGTCTTCGCGCTGCTGCTCTACTCGTTCTCCGCGCGGGATCCCCTTGCCCGGCCGGGGCTCAACGACTGGGTGCAGCTGACGCTGGTGGGCACGGCGCTGGTGGTGGACCTCCTGGCGCTCTGGGCCGTGGCGAGCCGGATCTCGGACTTCGGGTTCACGCCCAACCGGGTCGCGGCGCTGGGCGAGAACGTGATCCTGCTGGGCAACCTGGCCGGCTCGGCCCTGCTGTACGCGCGGTTCCTCCGCGGCCGGGTCGCCTTCGGCCGCCTGCTCGACTGGCAGACGACCTACCTGTACGTCATCGCCGGGTGGGCGGCCGTCGTCGCCTTTCTCTTTCCCCTGCTGTTCGGATTCCGCTGAACGGCATGACGAACTCGAATCATTTCACGGAGCGTCCCATGAAGCTGTTGCTCGCCGCCGTCTCGGCACTCACCGTCGCCGCGTGTGCTTCGGCCGCGCCGGAGGCGCCCGCACCCGTTGCGCCCGCGCAGACGCAGACCGCCCACGCGGGGCTGGGCATCTACGAAGGCACGTACGCGCTGCAGGCTCCCAGCCGCGTGCTCGACGTGCGGGTCTGGCTGGATGCGGAGGGCCGGCTGAATGGAGAGATGGTCGGATCCGGCCAGCAGACGATCTTCCGGCCCGGCGGCGAGCACAGGTTCCTGCACGCCGCGCGGGACGACATCTGGTTTCTGTTCACGGTCGAAAATGGCCGCGCAACGGGGATGACGATGCATCAGGCCGGCCGCGAGATCAGCGGTCCGCGCAAGCCGTAATGCCCGTCGTAGATCGGCAGGCGGCGCCTCGCTGAATGGACGGTAGGACAGGGTCCGCCGATCTGGCCAGCCCCGCGCATCGCCCCCTCCGCTCCCCCAGGCTCAGGCTCGCACCTCCCCGAAAACAGCCGGGTGAGGCCGGCAAGCGCAGGGCCCGATGCGGCCGCGACGGCCGGACGCGGACCGGATAGGCCTGGACGGGGTGCCCGCGGTCCCGGGTACAGCGGCTGCTGCCGCCGGGGGGACGGCATCCGAATTTTCCGGGAAGGCAGGATCGTGGCGGCGCGGCGCGGATGGCCGCCCCGGCACGATCCACCCGATCGCGATCGGTAAGAGGCGGCCCCCGGCTGAAAGCCGGACACGGAGGTGGATCACCCACCCCGTTCCGCAGGTCCAGGCCGGCGCCGCTCGCGGACCTTGCCCGTGCCGCGGTCCACAGGCGTCACGAACGAACCGCGGTATCTGGATACCAAACCACGGGAGTCACAGAATGCGCAGACTGGTACCGGCCGCGGTCACCGCCGCCCTGCTCGCCGGCGGGCCTGCCCACGCCCAGGACATCACGAGCGAGATCGACAGAATGTTCAGCTGGGCCACGTCCGGCACGCCCGGGTGCGGGGTCGGCGTCTCGCGGCACGGGCAGGTACTCGTGAACCGGGTGTACGGCATGGCCGACCTGGAGCGTGGCGTCGCGCTGACGCCGGAGACGGCCTTCGACGTGGGATCGGTGGTCAAGCAGTTCGTTGCCGCGTCCGTCCTCCTCCTGGTGGACGAAGGGCGGATCTCCCTGTCCGACGACGTCCGCAAGTACATCCCGGAGCTGCCCGATTACGGGCACGTGATCACGATCGATCATCTCCTCACGCACACGAGCGGAATTCGCGACTGGGTCTGGCTCTCGTCGGTGACGGAATACAGGGAGAACGCGCTGACGCTGATCCTGCGCCAGCGCGGCCTCAACTTCGCGCCGGGCGAGGAGTGGTCGTATTCCAACAGCGGCTACGAGCTGCTGAGAGAGGTCGTTGCGCGGGTGAGCGGGCAGCCGCTCGCCGAGTTCATGCGGACGCGCCTGTTCGAGCCGCTGGGGATGCGCTCGACCCGGTACGCGCGCGATGCGAGCGAGGTTCCGAACCACGCGCTCGCCTACGAGAAGCAAGGCGAGCAGTGGAGGGTGGACATGCTGCTCGGCAACGCGCGCGGCGGGGGCGGCGGCGTGTTCAGCACCGCCGGCGACCTGCTCATCTGGAACGACGCGCTGACCAGCAGCCGTCTCGGCGCGTTCGTCAGTGAAAAGATCCAGGAGCCGGCCAGGCTCCGCAACGGCAGAAAACTGGATTACGCCCGCGGGCTCATGCTGGACGGCGAGGGTGAGGACGAGATCGTCTGGCATTCCGGCGACGCCGCCGCGTACAACGCGATCCTGGCCCGGCTGCCGAAGCAGGGCGTCTCCCTGGCGCTCCTGTGCAATGGGGGTGAGGTCACGGACGACGGAAATTACGAAGTCGCCATCATCGACCTGCTCGTGCCCGCCCCCGGCGCCGGTGCAGCCGCCGGGCCGGAGCCCGCCGCCGCG
>DATABT010000820.1:0-3606 GCA_036259455.1 Longimicrobium sp.
CAGCTCTCCCCCGGAAGCCGCGTTCCGCTGGAGGCGACGTTCCAGGAGCTGGTCTACTCGGCACTTCAGGGAATAGGGAATAGGGAATAGGGAATAGGGAATAGCCTGACGCGAGGAAGCGGAACCACGCTGCAGGCCGAGGCGCGGCGGC
Source organism: Longimicrobium sp. (assembly GCA_036259455.1). Taxonomy (GTDB): domain Bacteria; phylum Gemmatimonadota; class Gemmatimonadetes; order Longimicrobiales; family Longimicrobiaceae; genus Longimicrobium. Next base: position 152 of record DATABT010000820.1, read on the forward strand.
GCTACCTGGAATCGGTGGCGCCGTACGCGCGGCGCCTCTTTTACCAGATGGGCATCCCAAACGTCGACGAGATCGACGGCATTCCGTCGGCGGTGGCATTGCAGCAGCCTTTCAACCGGCAACCGGATTCTCGGGCCGGCGGAGACGGCTGAAAGCCGCTGCGGCATTCGCAACGAAGCCCGCCCCGGACACGGCGTCCGGGGCGGGCTTCGTATCATCCTCCAGCCGGGGTTAGCAGCCGCAGCCGTCCGCGGCCTCGGTGTTCGTGCGCTCCACCACAATCGTCTCGTACGACTGGATGGAGGTCGCCGTCACGTCGGCGTTGCCGCCGGGCGGAATGCGCAGGTACCGGCTGTTCGATTGCGCCCTCAGCCCGAACGAGTCACCGTGCGCGATGGGACCCGCGCCGCCATCGTTCGTCTTGATGATGTTGAACTTTTCGCACATGCCCACCGTCGTTGCCGTCGCCGTCACCACGCCTGTGGAGTTGCATGTCGTGAGATAGTAGCCCTGGTAGTTCTGCACGGCCACGGCGTCGAAGTACCTGAGGGGTCCCGTGCCGCTGAGCTTCACGATGGTGAAGGTGCCGTGCACCTGCCGGCTGGTGTACACCGCCTGCAGCGCACTGCCCGTCGCGGCGGAGAGGTAGTACGAACCGCGCCGCAGGCCGCCCGCGCGGACCGGGCGCGCGCCCATGGGCGGACGGCTGTCCAGCCACGTGTTCGCCATGGTGCCGTAGAAGTCCTTGCGGGCCACGCCAAAGAAGGCGAGCGAGTCCGTGTCGCGGAACACGTCGCGGAACGACGAGAAGTTGTACTGCCCGGTGGAGAGCGTCGGCAGCAGCCCGTACTTCTGGTAAAACCGGTATACGGGGAACATGTCCGCCCGGTAGTGCGTCATGTTGCCCTCCACCGCCCAGTCTTCCGCCGGGTGGAACGCCGGCGGGTCGTAGCACGGCACGCCGCTGATCAGTGAGGTCCCGCTGGCCTGGTAGCAGTTCGGGGCATTCCAGTCGCCCGCGGAGCTGGCGTTCACCGCCCCTTCCATGAAGAGCGCCTTGGCGATGTCGCGCTGCTCCAGCGGGATCTCGCTGCTCTGCACCGGCGCCTCGGCGATCTCGAGGGCCACGAAGCCGGCGGCCAGGCTCGTCATCTGCCCCACGCCGTAGGCCGGCGTCTGGTAGCCGTGGTTCATGCTCAGGATGGACGCCGTGCCCGCGCGAAGCTCCGCCAGGGTGCCGTTGCAGAAGTTCTTGACGGGATCGTTGGCCCGCGCGCCGTTGTAGCGGATGCAGCTGGTGCTGGCGGCCAGCGTGGATTTCATGTCGTTGATGGCCAGGGTTCGCGCGGGGCGCCAGTCGCGGCCCGTCCAACGCCGGTACGCCGCGATCCACGAGTACGTGGTGTTGCCCATGGCGTAGTCTTCCAGGCAGGTGTTGCCGCCGCCCACGCCGCACACCACGGCGCCGCCCGGGTAGCCGGTCTCCGTCTGCAGAGTGCGCTGGTAGCTGTTGGCGGCATTGCGCAGCCGCACGTCCAGCGTGGGCCCGATGTCGGTGAAGTACCCGATGTTCATGCCGGCCGCGAGCGCCATGCTCAGGCTGCCGCCGGAGAGCCAGCGCGTCCAGTAGTCCAGCGGAATGGCGCCCATCTTGGCCTGCAGCCGGGTCTTTGCCTCGGCGTAGCAGTTGGGGTCCTGGCTGTCGCGCAGGATGTACGCGAAGTCGTTGAGGTCCAGGTTGAAGTCGCGGCGCACGGTGGTATGTGCGTAGTACGACCAGCAGCCCAGCGGGCTGGTGGAGTTGCTGACCCCGGCGCCCACGACGGACGTCGAAACCTGGACGGGAGTATCGGCGCAGGCGGCGAGCACCAGCATGCACGCGCTGGCGAGCAGAACGAGAGGGTTTCTCAAGGGGTTCTCCAGGAACAACTGAGTAGGCGAGCGGGGAACATATTATAAGACAGTAAACATGCGTCATCAAGTAGCAGATCGCTGCGTTTCCCACAATTGGACCGAATCGGCCCTGCCCACCGAATCCGCTCCTGGTACGAGATTCTGGAAAGCGAAACTGTTAGCGAGAATGCGCCACAAGCCTTGTCCAGTAATGAGAGGCGTGATGGCCTAAGGGCTCTCTGCAGTCCAGAGTGCGAAGAGTGCAGTCTGCCGCTGCAACTGGACCCGTGCGTACTCGTGCCGTTTTGCCGCAGACCTCGATCGGTCATTTTCGATAAAGATTCTCTCGCCGAGACGCCCTTGGTCCCGCTCAGCGTTGCCTACTCACCAGCACACGCTCAGCACCTGCTGTCGGGATCGGGCAAGTCATCGCTCGCGTTCGGCGCGCTGTACTCCGCGGCTGCAGGAAAGGGGCAAAGCCGGGCGCCGTGCCCATGCGAGGCGTGGCTTGTGCGAGGGAGACCCGAAACGTTCGCACCGTCGAACAGGCGACCGGTGTGAACCCGAACTCGAATCGCAGTGCTCCCGGCATGGCTCAACCCGCTTTCGACAGCGCGTACGCGCAACTCCCGGAACGGTTCTTCGCCCGGGTGGCGCCCACGCCGGTGGCGGCACCACGGCTGATCCGGGTGAACGCGCCACTGGCCGTGGAGCTGGGCATCGACCCGGACTGGCTCGCCAGCGACGAAGGCGTGGCCGTCCTGGCGGGGAACCGCGTTCCCGACACCGCCACACCCATCGCCACCGTGTACGCCGGGCACCAGTTCGGCAGCTTCGTCCCGCAGCTCGGCGACGGCCGCGCCATCCTGCTGGGCGAGGTCATCGACCGGAGCGGCACCCGGCGCGACGTGCAGCTCAAGGGCGCGGGCCGCACCCCCTTCTCGCGCGGCGGCGACGGACGGGCGGCGCTGGGGCCGGTGCTGCGCGAGTACCTGGTCAGCGAGGCCATGCAGGCGCTGGGCATCCCCACCACCCGCGCACTGGCCGCGGTAACTACCGGCGAACGAGTGATCCGGGAGACGATGCTGCCCGGCGCGGTGCTGACGCGGGTGGCATCCAGCCACATCCGCGTGGGCACCTTTCAGTTCTTCGCCAGCCGCGGCGACGTGGAGGGCGTACGCACGCTCGCGAACCACGTCATCGCCCGGCACTACCCGCACGCGACGGAAGCCGAGCACCCCTACCGCGCGCTGCTCGAGGCCGTGATCCGCGCACAGGCCGAGCTCATCGCCCGCTGGCTGCTGGTCGGCTTCATCCATGGGGTGATGAACACGGACAACATGTCCGTCGCCGGCGAGACCATCGACTACGGACCGTGCGCTTTCCTGGACGAATACGATCCGACGGCGGTGTTCAGCGCAATCGACCGCGGCGGACGCTATGCCTATGGCAACCAGCCGGCGATCGCCCAGTGGAACCTGACGCGGCTGGCGGAGTGTCTTCTCCCGCTCCTGGGGGACGACCCCGATGCCGCGGCCGCGGATGCCATCCAGGCGCTGGAG
>DATABT010000821.1:0-4450 GCA_036259455.1 Longimicrobium sp.
AGGGAATTTACGCCCGCCCGTTCGATCCGTGCACCCCACTCAATAAGCGCAGTTTTCGCCTGGGCCCGTCCATGGAAGCTGCGGCGCCCGGCGCGGGTTGACGCGGGTCCCATCCGTACCCCCTCAGCGAAGGAGCAGGCATGGCAACGATGGAACAGGAAGCCGTCAAGGTCCCCGCCATCCAGAGCGCGGTGCAGCTGGAAGGCATAGACCACGTGGAGCTGTACGTGGGGAACGCGTACCAGGCGGCGCACTTCTACCGCACCATGTTCGGCTTCAAGCCCGTGGCGCGCGCCGGGCTGGAGACGGGGGTGCGCGACCGGCTCTCGATCGTCATGGAGCAGGGCGACATCCGCCTGGTGCTCACCAGCGGCCTGGAGCCCGACTCGCCGATCACCCGCCACGCCGCGCTGCACGGCGACGGCGTGAAGGACGTGGCGTTTCGCGTGGACGACGTGGTGGGCGCGTTCGAGACCGCGGTGCGCCGCGGCGCGCGCCCCGTCGCGGAGCCGCACGTGCACGAGGACGACCAGGGCCGCGTGGTTCGCGCCACCATCGGCGCGCCGGGCGACACGGTGCACTCGCTGGTGCAGCGCCATGGCTACGCGGATAACCTTTTCCCGGGCTTCGAGCCGGTCCTGGACCCCCCGCCCGCCACGCCCACGGGGTTCGTGGAGGTGGACCACGTGGCGGTGAGCATGGAGCAGGGGCAGCTGGACCAATGGATCGAGTTCTACAAGACCGTCCTCGGCTTTCACCAGTCCCACCAGGAGATGGTGTGGACCAAGCACAGCGCCATGAACTCCAAGGTGGTGGAAGACGCATCTGGCAAGATCAAGTTTCCCATCGTGGAGCCCGCCCACAACGGCGGCAAGTCGCAGGTGCAGGAGTACCTGAACTTCAACCACGGCGCCGGCGCCCAGCACGTGGCCTTCCTGTCGCACGACATCCGCGCCACCGTGCGCGCCATCCGCGACCACGGCGTGCGCTTCCTGCGCATCCCCGCCACCTACTACGAGGTGCTGGAGGACCGCGTGGGCGCCATCGAGCCGCGGCTGATGGCGGAGCTGCAGGAGCTGGGGATCCTGGTGGACTCGGACGACGAGGGGCGGCTGCTGCAGATCTTCAGCGAGCCGATCGAGGCGCGACCCACGATGTTCGTGGAGGTGATCGAGCGGCAGGGGTCCACGGGCTTCGGTTCCGGCAACATCAAGGCGCTTTTCGAGGCGGTGGAGCGCGAGCAGGAACGGCGCGGCAACATCTGATGATCGCGACCGCGACGGGGGCGCCCGCGCTGCGCCTGGCGGCGTGGGCCCGCCGCTCGGGCACGTCGGCGCTGCAGACGATGCTTTCGGTGGGCACACGCCCCGGCACCATCTCGCTGGCGCTGGGGCTTCCCGCGCCGGAGCTGTTTCCGGCCGCGGAGTACGGCCGGGCGGCCGCGGCGGTGCTGGAGGAGGACCCCCGCGCGCTGCAGTACTCGCCGCCGCACGCCCCGCTGCAGGCGCACATCGCGGCGCTGATGGCGCAGCGCGGGGTGGCGTGCGCACCCGGGCAGGTGTTCCTGACGGCGGGCGCGCAGCAGGGGCTCAGCCTCCTCTCCCGGCTGCTGCTGGAGCCGGGCGGCGAGGTGATCGCCGAGACGCTGTGCTACACGGGCTTTCAGCAGGCGGTGGAGCCCTTCGCCCCCCGGCTGCTGACCGTGCCCAGCGACCCGGAGACGGGGATGGACGTGGACGCGGTGGAGTCGCTGCTGGCGGGCGGCGCGCGGCCGGCCTTCATCTACACCGTGCCGGACGGACACAACCCGCTGGCGCTCAGCATGCCGGCGGCCCACCGCGCGCGGCTGGTGGAGCTGGCGCGCACGTACGGCGTGCCGATCGTGGAGGACGATCCGTACGGCTTCCTGGCCTACGACGGCCCGCCGGCACACCCGCTGCGGGCGCTGGACGACGAGTGGGTGTTCTACGTGGGCTCATTCTCCAAGGTGCTGGCGCCGGCGCTGCGGCTGGGATGGATGGTGGTGCCGGAGCGGCTGGTTCCCCTGCTGGCCATCGCCAAGGAGTCCAGCGACATCAACACCGCCACGCTGTCGCAGCGCGCGGCGGCGCGGTACCTGGAGGGCGGCCACCTTCCCGCCCACCTGTCGATGCTGCACCGCGAGTACCGCCAGCGCCGCGACGCGCTGATCGCGGCGCTGGAGGCACACTTTCCACCCGGGACGCGCTGGCGGCGGCCCTCCGCCGGCGTGTTCGTCTGGGTGGAGCTTCCCGCGGGCGTGGACGCGGGCGAGGTGCTGCGGGTGGCGATGGAGCGCGAGCGCGTGGCCTTCGTCCCCGGCCACGCGTTCGCCGCGGACGGCAGCCGCACCGGCAGCAACTGCATGCGCCTCAACTTCTCCCACTCCACGCCGGAGAAGCTGGAGGAGGCCGTCGTGCGTCTGGCCCGCGCCCTCGAGACCGCCGGCGTGGCCGTGTAGGCGGCGGAGTCAGATCAAAACGAGAGCCCGCGGCCGGAAACCCCCGGCGCGGGCTTGTCGCCTGCTGTTGAAGGCCGTTCAGCACAGCCTGCTCCGCTCAACCGTCAGCATCGAAGTGAATGTGACCAGTCGCCTGGAATCCCCCGCCGCCACCGCGGGGGAGACGTTTCCCATCGAGCAGCTGCGGGAGTTCTCCACCCGGGTGTTCGAGACGTTCGGCGTGCCCGGGGATGACGCGCGCCTCGCGGCCGGCGTGCTGGCCAGCGCGGACCTGCGCGGCATCGACACGCACGGGGTGGCGCGGCTGCCGCAGTACGTGGAGATGCTGCGGCAGGAGCGCATCAACCCCCGTCCGCGGATCCGCGTCGTGCGCGAAACGCCGTCGACGGCGACGGTGGACGGCGACAACGGGCTGGGGCTGGTGGTGGGCCCGCGCGCCAACCGGCTGGCGATGGAGAAGGCGGAGCGGGTGGGCACGGGATGGGTGGCGGTGAGCAACAGCAACCACTTCGGCGCGGGCGAATACTACCCGCTGCAGGCGCTCCCGCGCGGGCTCATCGGCTGGGCGATGACCAACTCGCCCCCGCAGGTGGCGCCGCTGTGGGGGGCGGAGAAGATGCTGGGCACCAACCCCATGGCGATCGCCTTTCCCGCGCTGGAGGAGCCGCCGGTGGTGATCGACCTCACCACCAGCGCGTACGCGTTCGGCAAGGTGGAAGACGCCGCCCGCCGGGGGATCCCCATCCCGGCCGGGTGCGCCATCGACCGCGACGGCCGCGAGACGACCGATCCCAACGCGATGCTGAACGGGGGCGCGCTCCTTCCCCTGGGCTCGGACCGCGAGCGCGGGGCGCACAAGGGGTACTGCCTGGCGGCGATGGTGGACCTGCTGTGCGGCGCCCTGAGCGGGGCGAGCTGGGGGCCGTTCGCGCCGCCGTTCCCGGCGCACCTGGCGCCGCCGGCGCGGACGGTGGGGAAGGGGGTGGGGCACCTGTTCGGGGCGTTCCAGGTCGCCGCGTTCATCGATCCGCAGGAGTTCGGGCGGCAGGTGGACGACTGGATCCGGACGATGCGGGGCACCCGCCCCGCCGCGGGCACCAGCGGCCCGCTCATCCCCGGCGATCCCAACCGCCGCGCGGAGGAGGCGCGGCGCAAGGGCGGCGTCCCCGTCATCCGCCCCGTCGTCGAAGCCCTGGAGCGCGTCGCCGCGGTTACTGGCGTCCCGCTCGGGTGAGCGCCGGTTTGCGTACGCACGCGGCAGCGCTTTTGCTTCCGCACTCCGGAGCCGTGGATGCGCCCGGTTCGCGCACCGGCGATCCAGCAGGCTGTTCCTCATCCTTGCGAGGTCCGTAAGAACTCGTCTCACACAGAGTAATGAGCGGGTTCCCTACGTCGACGCCGTGAGTCTGTGTGAGCGAAGCGGTTCGGCGGGGCGTGCCCGAGGGCCGTGCCCGCGCCCGCCGTTGCGCTGAACCACCAGGAGCCGCTGGCGTGCGGGCACGCGGCGCGGGCGCTCGGGCGCATCGGCACGGAGCCGGTGCGGCAGGCGCCGCGGGGAAAAGCGGAGGTGGGCCGGGCTGGGCGCGCAGCGGAAGTACGCCGATCGCGGCGGTGATGGCGAACGAAAGGAGGAGGCGCAATGGTCCGAGGGAGGTAAGGGCCGTTCGATCGGACGGCGGGGGATCGTTGGGGACTGATCTCGCCTCCAACGTGGGCGGGGCCGCCGTGTCCATCGGCCAGAGCGGGACTTTCCACGCCGTTCCGTCCCGCAAATCACATCTGGGGCCAATGCTCCTCCCCCGCCTCGCAGGCCCGCCACGTCGAACCTGCCCCGCCGTGGCTGACAGGACGACGATCGGAGACAAGAAAGCCGGCTACTCCGGAAACATCTCGGCTACGGAGAATAGTGTCGGCTAACCGGAAACAGGCTCGGCTACTCGCGAATACGCCGCCGCTCGGAGGAGCGGCGGC
>DATABT010000822.1:0-2933 GCA_036259455.1 Longimicrobium sp.
TTCACCCGGCCGCCGCGTCGTGTGCCGCCATCTCCGTGGCAGCCCTTCAATCTATCACCCTCGGCTCGCCCGGTCAAGGGGTCGCGGGTGGCCGATTGCGACGTTTTCCGCCTCGCCACATCCCCCGCAACGCCTTGCGCCTACAACCGCTTAGGTGCTGCGCGCAAGGGGTCGGTTTTTCGACTTTTTATCCACTCACCCCTGTTGCCTACCGTCCGGGCGACAGCCTTGTAAGCTATCAGCCTCGATCCACGGCGTCAACCCCGATCCGAAAAACCGTGACCGCCGCGTGACGCCTCGGTTGTGAAGGGGCGCCTAGTATAATGGGGGTGTCGTGACGGGTCAAGGGGTTTCGTGGCCATCCCCGGGCGCCGGAGAGCGCGCAACCCCCTCCCGCAAACTCCGCGGGGGGGGTGTAAACATCGCACCGGCGCGCGGCGCGCGGTGGCAGAATCGTCTGGATCGACCAGACCACAGCGAATAGAAGCAGGGCGTAGCCTGTGGAAGCACCCGGAACGGTTCTCGCCGCTGGCCGCGCACGACGGGTGACAGTATCATCCGCATCATCCGCGCGAACATCCCTGTATGAACATCCCTGTATAAAGACGAGAAGGCCGTGACGGACGCGGATCTGCCGATCGTGGTGGTGGGGGCCGGGGCCGCGGGGACGATGGCGGCGATTTTCGCGGCGCGCGGCGGGCGGCGCACGCTGCTGCTGGAGCGCACGCGCGACGGCGGCCGCAAGATCCTCATCAGCGGCGGCGGGCGGTGCAACGTGCTCCCGTCGCGGGTGGACGCGGCGCGCTACTTCACGGAGTCATCGCGCAATTCGATGAAGAAGATGCTGCTGTCGTGGCCCCTGGACGACCAGCGCCGCTTTTTCGAAGACGAGGTGGGGCTGCGGCTGGCGCTGGAGCCGGAGACGGGCAAGCTCTTTCCCGAATCCAACCGGGCGCGCGACGTTCGCGACGGGCTGCTGGCGCTGGCGCGGCGGAGCGGCGTGGAGACGGTGTTCGAGACGTACGTGGTGGGGCTGCGTCCGCCGTCCGGGGGCGAGCCGTGGAAGGTGCTGATCGATGGGGGAGGGGAGATCGCGGCGGCGGCGATCGTCCTGGCCACGGGCGGGCTTTCGGTACCGGCGACGGGGAGCGACGGGACGGGAATGCGCATCGTGCGCCAGCTGGGGCACGGGATGCACGACACCTACGCGGCGCTCACCCCGCTGACGGCAGCCCCGCCGGTGCACGCGCCGCTGGCGGGGATCTCGCTGGAGGTGACGGTAGACGCGCCGCTGGCGAAAGGGAATCTGCAGTCGAGCGGCGGATTTCTGTTCACCCACCGCGGCTACAGCGGACCCACGGTGCTGAACGTGTCGCACCTGGCCGTGCGCTCGGCGGGCGATCCCGCGCGCAGGCAGCGCATCCACGTGCAGTGGACGGGGATGGACGCGCGGGCGTGGGAGGCGCTGCTGCTGGAGGCGGGGCCGGGGACGGTCGGCTCGCTCGTCCGCCGCCAGCTGCCGCAGCGCCTGGCGGACACGCTGCTGGAGGAGAGCGGGGTGGACCCGGAGCGCACGCGGTCGCAGCTGCGGCGCGACGAGCGGGCGCGGCTGGTGGAGGCGCTGGCCCGCTACCCCCTTCCCTGGACGGGCGATGAGGGGTACAAGAAGGCGGAGGTCACGGGCGGCGGGGTGCCGCTGGGCGAGGTGGATCCGCGCACGGGGGAGAGCCGGGTGGTGCCGGGGCTCTTTCTCTGCGGCGAGATCCTGGACTGCTTCGGGCCCATCGGCGGATACAACTTCTTCTGGGCGTGGGCCACCGGCCGCGCGGCGGGGCTGGGCGCGGCGGCGGCGCTCCGCGGAGATCCAACGGGATGACGACGGACGTATCGACGGAGGCGGGGCCGGCGCAGACCGAGGCGGAGCGGCGGCTGCGGGCGGAGTTCCCGGTCGTGGTGGAGTGGCCGGTGGCGTGGGCGGAGATGGACTACTTTCGCCACGTGAACCACGCGGTGTTCTTCACGTACTTCGAGGGGGCGCGGATCGCCTATCTGGAGCGCATCGGGTTCCGCGAGCTTACGGCGGAGCAGCAGGTGGGGCCCATCCTGCAGTCCACGCACGCGCGCTACCGGCGGCCGGTGGTGTATCCCGACACGGTCGTCATCGGCGCGCGGGTGAGGGAAGTGGGGGAGGACCGATTCACGCAGGAATACCGCATCGTGAGCCGCGCGCAGGGCGAGGTGGCGGCGGAAGGCGGCGGCACGCTGGTCGCCTACGACTACGCGGCCGGCCGCAAGACGCCGCTGCCGGCGCGGGTGCGGGATGCGATCCAGGCGCTGGAGGCGTCCATCAGACCCGGGTGAAGACGGTGCGGGGAGGTGGTCGACGGCACGTAAGGCTCTGCCCGGCAAGCATTTCCGAAACACCTGGGGGATGTGCGGGATGGTTGTCGGAAAGACTTCTTCCGATTATCTTTCGTGCGTTCCGGTACGCCACAGGAGGCAGCCCACGCTCCCGGGCCCGTCCGCGTGCCGGATCTGACGCAGGGTTGTTCACGCGGGCTGCCGCTTCCGCTCTCTCAAAAGCGAGGATACGATGGGTCTCGGTCTTGGTCCTTTCGAGCTTGTACTGATCTTCTTCGTTCTGCTGCTCCTGTTCGGCGCCAAGCGGCTGCCGGAGCTGGCGAACGGCATGGGCAAGGGCATCCGCGACTTCAAGCGCGCCCTGAACGGGGTGGACGAGCAGTCCATCCAGGCGAACGCCCAGCAGAACTACCTGCAGCAGAGCGCCGCGCCCGCGCAGCAGCTGGGCGTGCCCGCCCCGGCCCCGGCGCAGCCCGCCGAGGTGGAGGGCGAGCCCCGGCGCCTGTCGTAGCCACGCGCGGAAGATCCGCGGCATCAGCGGCCCCCGGCACTCACGCCGGGGGCCGCTTTTT
>DATABT010000823.1:0-4446 GCA_036259455.1 Longimicrobium sp.
GGCCCCGCCCTGCTTTTGCTGTCACGGGGAGGAAAAGACGAGGGGGCGCGGAGGGGATGATCGTCATCCCCCGCGTCCTCCTGGTTTCCTCCCGCGCGATGCGGCCTCCGCGCCTCCGCGTGAGAACGCCGGCGGGGTGTATCAAACGGAGGACGCCGCACGTTTACCTCCCGCTGTCGCAGGATCGGCATCCTCCCCCTCCGCGCTCCTCGCCTGATGCCCCGCACCCGCCGCCTTCGCGCCCGGACGCCCTTCATCCTCCTGCTCCTCTCGCTCTCCGCCTGCGACGAAGGCGAGAGCGCGGGGATGGCGCGGCCGGAACAGCTGCAGCTGGACATCGTCACGGGAAAGGGGATGCACATGCCCGTGCGCGACCCCGCCACGCCGCAGGACGACCCGGCTCTCTCTCCGCCCGTCGTGGTGCGCGTGAGCCTTACGCCGGAGACGCGCGAGGAACTGGGCGAGGAGGACGCCACCGGGCCGGACCGCCTGCGCCTTCCGCCGGTGGAGGTGCACTGGCGCATGGTGGAGCCCTGGTGCTCCGCGGAATTCAGCGTGACGCCCGTGCGCGGGGACACCGCCACCAACTTCTACCGCCGCCCCACGGACGACGTGACCTGCCACCTGGTGGCGGAAGGCGTGGTGGACGGGCGCACCTTCGACGCCGACACGGCGGTGGTCAAGTTCGACGCCGGCCCGGCCGTGGGCTTTCAGCCGGTGAGCGTTCTGCTGATGGGGATGGACGGCGAGTTTCCCCTGCGCCGCCTGGCCCGCGGCCCCCAGGACGCGTACGGCAACCCCGTGCCGGGCCCGGTGCCGTACACCGCGCGGCTTACGAGTGGGCCGCCGCTCATCACCGTGAAGGACGACACCATGCTCGTCACGGCGATGGGCGAGGGGTACGGCAGCGTGCGCGTGACGGTGGGGATGGAGACGGCGGACGTGGAGGTATGGGTGATGCGCGAAATGGGGACGCACTGGTGGCACCTGTCGTGGGAGTGCTACGACCTGGACCTGCCGGACGGCACCCACGCCGACAGCGCGCACTTCCGGATGGACGCGGGCGAAACCCAGTGGGCGGGTGGATTTTCCGAGCGGGGGATGGTGATCGGGATGGCGGGCGTGCTCACCCGCCGCCTGTGGGTGCGCGGCGAGCCCGTGCGGGAGACGACGGTGCCGGCCAACCGCTCCGTGGCGCAGCGGCCACAGTCCATCATCTGGCACAACGGGCAGACGGCCTTTTCCCACGGGCTGGCGCAGCGGTACGAGGGCGGCAACCTGTGCGAGGCGCCCGGCGCGGAAGGCGGCGCCTGGCTGCGCTTCAACACCGCGCGGGCGGTGCGCGGCGACTCCATCCCGCCCGACCTGTAACCGCCGTGACGCGCCTCCGCCGCCGTACGGAAATCTTCCACGTCCACGCGCCACGAAGCACACGCATGCCGTCCTCCCTCTGCCCCGTCCGCCGCACGACCCGCCGCCTGTCGGCGGCCCTGCTGGCGGCCGCCACCTTCGCGCTGGCGCCGCGCCCGGCCGCGGCGCAGGACGTGGAGATGCTCTCCGCGCTCAGCGGACGGCCGCTGCCGGCCGCGTACTACGAGCGCGTGCGCCGCGACCCGCACTTTTTCGAGACGCGGCACGAGTGGAAGCACCGGCGCGTGGGGGAGCGGGCGGCGGACCACGGTCCGGAAGAGGCGGTGCGGGGGAACCTGCGGATGGTGGTGATGATGGGGCTGTTCTCCGACAGCCCGGAGCCGTCGGTGAGCCCGGGAACGCTCCAGCGGCAGTTGTTCGGAGACAATCCGCTCGGCAACCTGACGCAGTACTACCTGGAGGTCAGCGGCGGCCGGCTGACCATCACCGGCAGCGTGATTCCCTGGGTGCGCACCAGCTTTACGGTGCGCGATGCGGTGGCGAACACCTGGGGGCTGGGCGGGGACGGCAACTTTTCCTGGTACCTGCGCGAGGTGGTGGAGCGGGTGGACGCCACCGTGAACTTTGCCCAGTTCGACAACGACGGCCCCGACAACGTGCCCAACAGCGGCGACGACGACGGGCGCGTGGACCTGGCGGTGTTCCAGATCGCGGAGACCGCCGCGTCATGCGGGAACGACGCGTCCGTCTGGCCCCACCGCGGCGCGCTCACGGCCGCCCTGGGGCAGCCGTACGCCACCAACGAGGTGACCCCCGCCGGCAAGGCGATCGTGGTGGACGACTACCACATCGACAGCGTGGTGGACTGCGACGGCACGCCGCGCAGCATCGCCGCCATCGCGCACGAGACGGGGCACGCGCTGGGGCTGCCGGACCTGTTCGACGCGGCGGGGATCCTCTTCGATCCCGGCGAGCGCCGCTGGGTGCTGGGGTGCTGGACGCTGATGGCGGGCGGCGCGCTGGGGTGCGGAGACGGCACCGTGTTCGGGAAGGCCGTTTCGCCGCCGCACATGGGCCCGTGGGAAAAGCGGGAACTGGGATGGACGGAGCCGGTGGTGGCGGAGCCCGGCTGGCGGCGCGAGTACCGGCTGGGACCCGTGCAGCTGACGGGAGCGACGCTGCAGATTCCGCTGGTGGGCCGGGACGAGTACCTGCTGCTGGAGTACCGCACGCGTACCGGCTTCGACCGCGGGCTCCCGGCCGGGGGCGTGCTGGTGTACCACGTGGAGATCATCCGGCCGTTCGAGTTCGGCTGCCTGACCTGCTTTCCCGTGTACCACGTGCAGTTGGTGGAGGCGGACGGCGATAGCGCGCTCCTCAAGCGGCCGGTGGACGGCGGCAACCGCGGCGTGGCCGGCGACGTGTTCGCGGGCTTGCGGACGCTGAACGACTTCACGCGGCCGCCGCTGTGGCGGCACGACCGGCAGCGTAGCAACGTGAGCCTGGAGATCGACGTGGCCGACGGCTTCGCGCGGATCCTGGTCTCCACGCCGCCGGTGGTGGCCACGGCACCGCTGGTGGCCCCGCTGATGGGCGGCGGCGGTGGCGGCCCCACGGCGGACGAGCGCGCGGCGCTGGACCTGTTCGGCAACCGCAACGGCGGCTACGACATGGGGGATCTGCGCGCCTACATGCGCATCCGTCCCGGGACGGTGCAGGGTTCCTGACTGGAGACGCCACTCGGTCAGACGGGGCGTCGCCAGGCGGCGAACGGTGACTCCGAAGGAGGCGCCCCGCGTGATCCTTACCCTGGGTTGACGGACGTCACCCACGCGCCCTCCGTTCACGCGAGGTGCTGGCGCCGCGACGGCCGGGTGCGATGCCTTTGTCGCGGAGCCGGCAACGGCGGACGCAGACGGCGTGCGGCAGGGGCCCATCGAAATTTTTTGGGGGACGTAGTACCCGCCCCAAGCGCCCCGAACTCAGCGAAACCGGACACCTGAAGCGCGATCAGGTGATCTCCGCCCGCGCGCCGCGGCTTGTGGTGAGGCGTGATCGAGACCGGATCGCGCCGCAGGGAGGGCACGGGGGCGGGACCACGCTGGTCCACGGGCCACCTGCCCGGGCGAGTGGATTCCTCAGTCGGCGCGCCGGCATCCAGCGCGGGCGGGGATCGCGAGGGCGCCTCCCTCGGAATGACAGTTTCTCCTCAGGTGGGGGAGTGCCGCGTCGCACATCGGCGGGGCGTATGATGCCCTGGCGGAGCGCCAAATCCAGCGAAACCGGACGCCTGAAGCGCGATCAGGTGATCTCCGCCCGCGCGCCGCGGCTTACGGTGAGGCGTGGTCCCGGCCGGATCGCACCGCAAGGAGGGGCACGGGACGGGACCACGCGGGTTTACGGGGCACGTGCCGCGGTGAGCGGATTCCTCAGACCGTGTTTTACGAATTCATCCACCGGCAAGCACGTGACGTCATCCCAAGGGAGCGCTCTCAGAGAATTCCGTCGTGCAGAGAGCTTTGGGCGCGACCGAAGGACCTCGTCCGCGAGGCGAAGTCGCACATCCCTCGCGCCGAATCGGGCCTGTCGCTTGCCGGCACGGCGTCGGTCGCCGCCGTAGATAGAGCGGGCATCGACAAGGACTTGCGCGGCGCCGCCCTGAATAGAAAGGGATCCGGGCGAGGTCCATCGAGCGGAGCATCGCACCTGCCGGGGTGAGTAGATTTCTCAGTCGGCGCCACGAGTTCGTGCACCGGCAGCAATCACGCGGGCGCCTCCTTCGAAATGACAGCAGCGGCGCGAGCGACTTTCATCCGTCCGGGTGCGCGCCGCCGAATGACTCAGGACGACATCGTGCCGGGGAGGATTTCAATACCCTGAATAGAAAGGGATCCGGGCAAGGTCCATCGAGCGGAGCATCGCACCTGCCCGGGCGAGTAGATTTCTCAGTCGGCGCCACGAGTTCGTGCACCGGCAGCAATCACGCGGGCGCCTTCTTCGAAATGACAGCAGCGGCGCGAGTGACTTTCATCCCACGGGGTGCGCCCAACGCCGAATGACTCAGGATGACATCGT
>DATABT010000824.1:0-5700 GCA_036259455.1 Longimicrobium sp.
GGGCCCCCGCCGTTCCACCGCAGCGCAATCCCACCCTGGAGACCGGCTGCCACGGCCGCCCCGCGTGGCCGGGAACGGAACTCCCGGCGTGCCGTGCCCGTGCGTGACCCCCGGCGGAACAACTCGTCCACTCCCGCACTCCCGCGCTCCCGCACTCGCTTGCGCCCCGCCAGCCGCGCCCGTATATGAACGCCGCCCGCGCGGGTGCGCGGGGACAGGGGTTCGTCCTTCCATTGGAGCAGGCGCGTGAGCGACGCGATTACCGACATCACCATCATCGGCGGCGGGCCCACCGGGCTCTTTGCCGCCTTCTACGCGGGGCTGCGGGGCATCTCGTGCCGCATCGTGGACGCGCTGCCGCAGCTGGGCGGGCAGCTTATGGCCCTGTATCCCGAAAAGTACATCTTCGACGTCGGCGGCCTGCCGAAGATCCTGGCCAAGGACCTGGCGAAGAACATGATCGAGCAGGGGACGCAGTTTGGTCCCGAGGTGGTGCTCGAGGCCGAGGTCCAGGAGCTGGTCCGCGAAGAGGACCACATCCGCCTGGTCACCGCCCGCGGCGAGTTCCTCACGAAGACGGTCTGCATCACGGCGGGGAAGGGCGCGCTGAACCCGCGCGTCCTGGAGTGCCCGGGCTGGGGCGAGCACTACAGCCAGGAAGGCGGCGTGCACACGCACGTGCGGCAGCCGGAGGACTTTCGCGGCAAGCGCGTGCTGATCGTGGGCGGCGGCGATTCGGCGGTAGACTGGGTGCTGGGGCTGCGCGGGATCGCGCGCGAGGTGACGCTCATCCACCGCCGCGACGAGTTCCGCGCGCACAAGGCCAGCGTGCTGGAGATGCGCGCCGCCGCCGAGCGCGGCGAGATCGCCATCCGCACGCCGTTCGAAATCAAGGAGATCCAGGGAAACGGCGGCTGCGTGGCCCGCGTGACGCTGTTCAACAGCGAGAGCAAGGACGAGGAGCCGATGGACGTGGAGGCGGTGGTCGCGCTCCTCGGCTTCAAGCCGGACCTGGGCCCCATCAGCAACTGGGGGCTGGAGCTGAACCGCAACACCATCAAGGTGTCGCAGCTGATGGAGACGAACATCCCCGGCGTCTACGCGGCCGGCGACGTCGTGCACTATCCCGGCAAGCTGGAGCTGATCGCGACCGGGTACGGCGAGGCGGCGATCGCGGTGAACAACGCGGTGCACTATCTGAATCCGAAGGCTCGCGTGAATCCGGGCCACAGCACGAACCTCAAGGTGTTTTCGCAGGAAGACGGAGAGTAGACAGGCGAGGGAATAGGGAATAGGGAATAGGGAATAGGGAATAGGGAATAGGGAATAGGGAATAGCCTGCAACGGAAGGGGGCGGTGTGGCAGCGGCGTCGCATCGGGATCTGGTCGTCTGGCAGAAGGCGATGGACCTGACCGTGCAGGTGTACCGCTTGACGGCCCGGTTCCCGAAGAACGAGATGTATCGCCTGACCTCGCAGGTCACGCGCGCGGCAGCGTCCGTTCCCGCGAACATCGCGGAGGGTAATGCTCGCGCCAGCCGGCGGGACTACGCGAACTTTCTCGCGATCGCGAAAGGCTCGCTGAACGAGACGGAAACGTTCCTCATCCTGGCGCTGCGCCTGGGCTACCTTCGCGAGCATGAGCTTGCACCATCGATGTTCCTGATCACCGAGATCGGAAAGATGCTCACCGCCCTCCGCGCGCGCCTGGTATGATCCTACGCCCGCTATTCCCGATTCCCGATTCCCGATTCCCTATTCCCTGTTCCCGATTCCCTTTCGTGACCGCCGATCGCCCCGTCGCCCTCGTCACCGGAGGCGCGGTCCGCGTGGGCCGCGCCATCTCGTCTGCCCTCGCGGAGGACGGGTACCGGCTTGTGGTCCACTACAACTCATCTCGCGGGCCGGCGGACGAGCTGGTGGATGAGATTCGCGCGCGGGGCGGGGAAGCCGTCGCCATCGGGGCGGATCTGGCGGACGCGGATGCCGTGCGGCGGCTGGGCAGGGAGGCGGTGGATGCGTTCGGCGGAATCGACGTGCTCGTCAACAACGCGTCCGTCTTTCCCGCCGAGCGTCTGGAGGAAACGGACGAGGCGCTGTGGGATCACACGATGGCGGTGAATCTCAAGGCGCCGTTTTTCCTCATTCGCCATCTTGCGGCTACACTTCGGGAGCGGCGGGGCGTCGTCGTCAACATGGCGGACCTGGCGGGCATGCAGACGTGGGCGGCGTACGCGGCGCACGGCATCAGCAAGGCGGGCATCATCCACCTGACGCGCGTGGCGGCCCGGTCGCTGGCGCCGGAGGTGCGCGTGAACGGCATTGCGCCGGGGACGGTGCTGCCGCCCGAGAGCATGTCGGACGAGGAGATCCGCCAGCTCGCCGAACGCGCGCCGCTGGAGCGGAACGGCTCGCCCGCGGACGTGGTGCGCGCGCTTCGCTACCTGCTGCAGGCGGACTTCGTTACGGGCGAGACGCTGGTGGTGGATGGCGGCCGGATGCTGCGCGGCTGATCCAGAAACAACGCCATAGCACGCAGAGCAGCAAAGGGGCACGAAGCAGAGGATTGGTTGCCGTCCTCCGCCGCTCTGCCTCTCTGCTGCTCTGCGTGCAGGGGGTTTCGCCGTCCGAATCACGATCAGGCTGGGCGAATGGCGGCTTCGGCTTTATGTTGAAGGCCAAGTGGACACAGGCCTGATCGTCTGCTGCGCGGGCGGGTTGCAGCGCAAATCTGACGATGCAGTTACGAAACCGATCCGGAACCTGATCCGTATCGGCAGGTACTGATCCGCACACCCGATCTGCTTCCGCGGCAGCACTCATCCGCTTTTTCCGAACGAGATGGCACGCAGCAGCAAGCGCCCTCGCGGCAAGGCCCGCACGCGCACACGCCGCCAGACGGTGCTCCGGGTGCTGGGGATCGTCTGCGCCATCGGCCTGGCGATCGGGATGGCGGGAGTGGCGTACCTGTGGCCCCGCTGCCAGGGCGCGGACTGCCCGTCGGTGGCCGCGCTGCGCGAGTACACGCCGCCGCAGGCCAGCCGCGTGTTCGACGCGCGCAACCGCCTGGTGGCGCACCTGGCGCCGGAGCGGCGCATCGTCGTCCCCCTGGAACGCATTCCCGCCAACGTCTCCGGCGCCTTTCTGGCGGTGGAGGACAAGCGCTTCTACCGCCACAAGGGCATCGACTACCGCCGCTTTTTCGGCGCGCTGGCGCGTGACATCAAGGACCTGAGCTGGAGCCAGGGCTTCAGCACGGTGACCATGCAGCTGGCGCGCAACGTCTTTCCCCAGCACCTCAAGCGCGAGAAGACGCTCAGGCGCAAGGCGTGGGAGGTGGTGCTGGCCCGGCAGATCGAAAAGGAGTTCTCCAAGGACCAGATCCTGGAGATGTACCTGAACCAGATCTATCTGGGCGGCGGGCTGCACGGGGTGGAGGCGGCGGCGCAGGGGTACTTCGGCAAGAGCGCCACGCGGCTGACGGACGCGGAAGCCGCCACGCTGGCGGCCATCCCCCGCAACCCGTCGTTCTACGACCCGCGGCGGAATCCCACGGTCGTCATCCAGCGCCGCAACCTGGTGCTGGGGCTGATGGAGGACGCGGGCGTCATCGGCAAGACGGATGCGGACGCGGCCCGCGAGGCGCCGCTGGGGCTTGCCCCGCCGGCGGAGGCGCGGGGACGGGCGCCGTACTTCATCGCCGCGGTGCGGCGGGAGCTGCGCGAGCGCTTTGGCGCGGACGCGGACCAGCAGGGGCTCAAGGTCTACACGTCGCTGGACACGGACCTGCAGGCCGCCGCCGAGCAGGCGCTGGTGGCGCAGATCCGCGCGGTGGAGCGCGGCGCGCACGGGCGCTTTCGCGGCTCTTCGTGCTCCGGCGCGCGCGTAGCGAACCCGGACCGCTGCCTGCAGGGCCTGTTCGTCGCGCTCGATCCCGGCGACGGCGACGTACTGGCCCTGGTGGGCGGGCGCGACTACGCCATCAGCCAGTTCGACCGGGTGACACAGGCCAAGCGGCAGGCGGGCTCGGCGTTCAAGCCCATCGTCTACTCCACCGCGCTGGCCAGGGGGATTCCCATCACCGAGCCGCTCGTCGGCCCCGGGGTGGGCGGGGCCATGGACTCGCTGGGCTACTATCCCGCGGACCACGTGTCGGATTCGGTGACGATGGACATGCGCGGCTCGCTGCGCCTGTCGTCCAACCGCGCGGCCGTGAACCTGGGCCAGCGCGTGGGCGCGGCGAGCGTGGTGGCGCACGCGCGGGAGCTGGGGATCACCACGCCGGTCAAGCCGTATCCCAGCACCTTTCTGGGCGCGGCGGACGTGATCCCCATCGAGCTGGTCGCGGCCTACGCGCCGTTCGCGAACGGGGGAATGGCGGTCAAGCCGCGCCTGATCAGCCGGGTGGAGGACGCGCAGGGCCGCGTGCTGTGGGAGGCGAAGAACACGCGGCGCTACGTGATGTCGCCCGCCGTCGCGTTCCTGACGACGTCGCTGATGCGCGACGTGGTGGACCGCGGCACGGGCAGCGGCGTGCGCCAGGCGGGGCTGCCGTGGGGGATCCCCGCGGCGGGAAAGACGGGGACCACCAACGAGGCGGCGGACGTGTGGTTCGTGGGCGCCACGCCGGACGTGGTGGCGGGCGTGTGGCTGGGCTTCGACCGGCCGCAGCGCATCTTGGCCAACGCCTCGGGCGGCGGGCTGGCGGCGCCGGTGTGGGGGAAGGCGCTGGCGAGCTATTACCAGAACCATCGCGCGCCCACCGCGTGGACGCCCCCCGCGGACCTGGTGACGGCCTCCATTGACCGCTATTCGGGCAAGCTGGCCACTCCTGGCTGCCCGGGGGAGGACGTGCGGACGGAGTACTTCATCCCCGGCACGGAGCCCACGGAGTACTGCCCGGTGCACCCCGACAACTTCGGCGGATGGGTGGACCGCACGCTGCGCGGCATCGGCGACTGGATCACCGGCGGCAGCCGCGCGCGCAAGGAGCCACGCCCCAGACCGCGGTACCAGCAGGGCCTGGATCCGTGGAGCGGGACGCATTGATGGGCCTCACACGGAGTCACCGGAGGTAACGGAGTTCGCTCCTGCTGATTCCGAAGCCTCGTGACGAATGCAGCCTCACCCGGATGGTTCCGGGTGAGGCTGTTCTCGTGTGAGTGCACGTGGTTGGTGGAGAACGCTGGCCTTCCTGGGGGGCGTGGGGGGACTCTGGCAAGCCCGGTGCGAGAAAACGGGTCACCAGCACGGGTGAGTAGATTTCTCAGTCGGCGCCACGGGTTCCTGCATTGGCGGCGATCGCGAGGGCGCCTCCTTCGAAATGACAGTCGCGGCGTGCCCCCCCGCGTCTTCGCGTGAGATCGGCGGTGCGCGGTTCATCCCACGGCTGCGCGCTTCGTCACGAGGATGCTTGCGGAATCCGTCGCGGATGGTAGAATGAGAATGCGATTCGCATTTTGTTTTACCCGCCGCCGGTCCGCCGGAAGTGATCGATCAGAATCTTCCCGTGCGGCCGCGCACGCCGCGGCAGCCGCGCAGCAGGGACACGGAGGAGCGTATTCTCCGCGCGTTCGGCGAGCTGCTGGCGCAGTCGCGCTTCGAGGACGTGAGCGTGCAGCAGGTGGCGGGGCGCGCGGGGGTGTCCGTCGGCGGGTTCTACGCGCGCTTCGGCAGCAAGGACGACGCGCTGCTGCACCTG
>DATABT010000825.1:0-3137 GCA_036259455.1 Longimicrobium sp.
CGCGGCGCGCGCGGGCGCGGCGACGGCGTTCGGTACGTTCCCGACGCGGCGCCGCAGTCCGGGATGTACCCGGGGCCCTGGGGAGCGGGGCGCTTCACCTTCCGCCGCAGCGACGGGAGCTGGTACGACGAGGAGTTCACCGGCCACACCGGCGCCGAGGGGACCGTCTGGGAGCGCGGCCGCCGCGGCCCCGTCCACGGCCCGTACGACCAGGCGTGGTTGCGCGGCGACGGCTACGCCGCCCCGCAGCAGGGCGGTGGCGGATATGCCCGAGGCTGGACGGAAGCCCGCGGCGGGCGGGACGACGGTCGGCAGCGCGCCGTGTGCGACTCCGACCGCATCTGCGCCTGGCAGATCATGACGGAGGATCCCACCACCGTGACGGGCGACACCACGCTGGCCGTGGCCGCGCAGCTGATGCGCGAGCTGGACGTGGGCGTCATCCCCGTGGTGGACGACGACGAGGGCGGCCGGCTGGTGGGCGTCATCACCGACCGCGACATGGTCGTCCGCGCGCTCGCCGACGGGAAGGACGGCAAGGCCACCGTCGCCGACCACATGACCTCCGAGGTGACCAGCGTCTCGCCCGGCGACAGCGTGCACGACGTGCTGGACGTGATGAAGCACGAGCGCGTCCGCCGCGTCCCCGTCACGGACTCGGACGGGCGGCTGGTGGGGATCATCTCCCAGGCCGACCTCGCCGTCAGCTACGCAGGGCTGAACGTGGAGCGCGAGGCCGAGGTGGAGGAGGCCATCGAGCGCATCTCCGAGCCCCGCGTCTTCCACGACCGCAACGCCCACGGCATCCGCCGCGGCCGCCGCTACTGACCGCCTGCGTTCCCGACGTGAAGCGCGGCCCCGGACGATCCGTCCTGGGCCGCTTCCGTGGGTGATGCCAGATGGTGAGAAAGGTTGGGCATTTCACCCGATCCCACCGATGTCATGCTGAGGCCTGCCAGACCGTAATCTAATACGGAGCAAAGACTTACAGGCAGAAGGATCTATAGCCGGTGGACTCGATCGCATCGCCGGAATGCACGGGTGTCTACCCCATCGGTATCACCCTTCCGCCGGATCGCGGACCGCCGCGAGCGGCAGGTCGTGCGCGTCGGCCCAGGTTTCCCACTCCGCCGCCGTCCGGGCGAGGAACGCCGTCTCCAGCGCGGCGCGGCTCATCTCCCCGATCCCGAGCTCCTCGGCCAGCCGCGCGCGGAAGTGCGGCTCCAGCGCCGCCAGGGCGATCCACCCCTCGCGGGCGCGGTAGAGCCCGTACGCGTCCAACCCCCCGCCGAGCCACGCTCCTGGCGCCGTGAGCCCGTGCCGCAGCGGCGCCGCCAGCTCCGCCGCCGCATCGGCCAGCGCCACCTCCATCATCCGCGCCGGCCCGCCCCGCGCGCGCCCGAGGAGCAGCGCCAGCGCCGCGCTGACGGCGCGCTCCGCCGCGGCCATGTACGCCAGCAGCGTCCGGGGCATCGCCGGTGGGGTGATCAGCCCACACGCCGCCTGGTAGGTGAGATCGTGCCCCGCGCGGTCCCGGTGCGGCGCCGCGTGACCGGTGATCGCCACCTGCGACAGGCGCGGGTGCCGCGCGCGCAGCTCCGTCCAGCCCAGCCCCAGCCGCTCCAGCGCCGCCGGCCGCGACGACGTCAGCAGCAGGTCCCTCTCCGCCAGCAGCGTGTCGAGCCTCGCCCGCCCGTCCGCGTCCTTCAGGTCCAGCGCGACGACGGTCTGCCCTTCCGCCAGCTCCGCGTACCACGACGGCGCCCCGACCGCGAGCGGATCGCCGGACGGCGGCGGCACCTGGGTCACCGCGGCGCCGAGCGAGCACAGCCGCGCCGCCGCCACCGACCCCGGCACGTTCACCGCCAGCGTGACGATCCGCACCCCCTCCAGCGGCCGCATCTCCCCGTCGTCCATCCGTCGTCCCTCCCGATCCGGTGGCGATCTCCCGATCGCGAAGGATCGCGCGCCGCGAAGCGATCGGAAAGGGCGATCCCCGGAGATCGGCGATGCTACCGGAAGGTGCCGGGGCTGACGCCGTAGACCACGTGCGGGCGGCCGGCGTCGTCCTCGGGGGCCCAGAATCCCAGCTGCTCGGTCCACTTCACCGTCTGCAGGCGACGGCCGCCGAGCGTCAGGAATCCGGCTGCGCGCGTCGTCACCACGCCCAGCTTGCGCAGGTCCGCGAGGTCACGGAAGACGGTGGCCGCGCGCTCGTCCACGATCCGCCGCGCCGCCGTGGGGCCGATGCCGGGGACGCGCAGCAGCTCGTCGTACGCGGCGGTGCGCACCTCCACGGGGAAGCGCTCGGGGTGGGCGAGCGCCCAGGCGGTCTTGGGATCGTAGGAGAGCGGGAGGTTGCCGCCGTCGTCGAACACCACCTCGTCGGTGGCGAAGCCGTAGTCGCGCACCAGGTAGTCGGCCTGGTAGAGGCGCTGCTCGCGGAGCGCGGGCGCGGCGGTCGCCTCCTCCAGCGGCGTGTCGCGGATGGGGCGGAAGGCGCTGAAGTGGGCGTGGTGCACCCCGCCCCCCGCGTACAGCTCGCCCACCCGCCCCAGCAGCGTGCGGTCGGTGTCCGGCGTGGCGCCCACCACGAACTGCACCGTCATCCCCGCCGCGCCGCCGGGGCGCAGCGGATCCACCGTCCGCCCCTCGCTCCGCTCCGCCTGCTCGCGGCGCACCAGCCTGCGCGCGGTGTGCAGGCTGGTGAGCGCCGTCTCCGCGCCGGGGACCATCTTCACGTGGATGTAGCCGCGGAAGCCGTGGCGCTCGCGGAGCAGCTCCAGCACGCGGATCAGGTCGTCCATCACCTTCTGCGGCTTGCCGGGGATGCCGGTGGTGATGAACAGCCCCTGGCACCACCCGCGCCGGTGCGCCTCCAGGAAGATGCGCACCAGCTCCTCGGGCTTGAGCAGCGCGCGGGGGAGGTTGCGGTCGCGGCGCATGGGGCAGTAGTGGCAGTTGAAGGAGCAGGCGTTGGTCATCAGGATGCGCATCAGCGAAACGCGGCCGCTTCCCACGCGCAGGGAGCGGATGTTGAGCGGCCGCAGCGCCCCCACCCCCGCCGCCTTCGCGTTGCGCAGCCGCGGCGGCAGCGCCTGCGTCCTCGACGGCGGGCCCTCGTGGTCGTCCGCCGC